>JACZJK010000050.1 GCA_014860575.1 Bacteroidales bacterium | reverse complement strand
TTCTTTGGTGATATTTGTATTTTGAACCCTGAAGCATATGAAGGATCAATCTATGCCCAGGGAGGTATCATGGTTGATGAAGTTGCCGTAATGAGAGTGATAGTTAAAAGAAATAACGTGGAAGTACCGAATTCACCTTTTGACAACATTTCTATTTATGGCACTGGCCAGGTTCTTTGCGTACAATACCCCGATTACCTGAGAATGGCAGATGTCTTCACCTTTGAACTTCAGGTTTGGGTTCCTACCACAACACCTGGTGTTTTTGATTGGCAGACTTACGCAACCTATACCACGAATGATGGCACTCCATTGACTCAAATAGGAGCTCAGGGAATAGTTGATTTCGCAATTGGAACATGCTCTCCTATGTCTACAAATATTTATTCATGGCTAGATCCACCTCAGGGACCCGGACAAGGTGGAATCGTAGATTGGGATGCGTTCAATGATTGCGTAGGGCCGGCTTCCGGCAGCGCTCCAAACACAACGATTTTCAGTGGGTACCTCGGAGGAGGTGGCGGTTTTGAAACCCCCTCAGGCCTCTTAAAAGATTTTGCAACCGGAAATAACACTACAGTTACTGTAACAATGGCAGCAGTTAACGTTTCGGGAAGCCTGGGTTCTATGCCTGATGCTGGTACTGATGCACATACAACCTTTAATGGAATACTTAATCTTAATGAGAGCGCATCATATAATAGCTCATCATTCGATTGGTCTTACAAAGCAACCTTTACAGGTTTAGATCCTTCAAAAATTTACGAATTTACAGCAACGGTTAACAGAAACGGTATCACTTACGCCGGAACTGGTGCAGGTTCAAGGTGGAGCAGGTTTACGATTGCTGGTGCTGACAGCTATACGAATGCCAGCAGTTCAGGATCAGGTGTTATTGCTGTCAGCCAGGCTGTGATTAAAATTAATGGAGGCTTTAATACCACAGAAGGCAATGTTGTGAAATGGACCGGAATCCAAAGCGGTGCAGATGGAACATTCGAAGTTATCTCAGAGAATGTCGGAGCAGAAGGTCCTGGAGATCCAAAAAAATCATACGGGATGCAAGGATTTAAGTTAACCCAGCTTACACCCTAATCGGATAAATTCAACAGAAAACTACAGGGAATGGGTGCGCTCATTCCCTGTCATAAGCTACCAGGTGCATGACTCATTAATCTTAACTGTAGTTGTTCAAAAATGAATCTTCTCAAGGCTTTGAATAAACATTATTTGCACTTCCCGGTTATTTATCTAAGCAAACTATAAGCAACACTTCCGGCTCTATGAGAATGAAAATATCAGCAGTAATTGTTATCCTGGCTTTCCTGATGGCAAGTTGCCAAAAGGATGAGGTCAGGAAAACTATTATTAAACAGGATGTTTCATTTAGCTTTGATCTTGTTGATCCAACGGGACTTAAGGATGACGACCCCTGGAATTTTGACTGTCCGGTAGATATTGATGGGAACCTGCTTATACCAACAGTCGCGGAAATTGAGGTGAAGGATAGCAATGATGATTTTATTACATTTTATCCCTTGGTATTTACGCTAAATGGCAAACTCTACACACAATCAATTAAGCTGGACGCCGGAACCTACGTACTTACCAAAGTACTGCTACTTGATGGCCCCGGGGGCAGTATCATTATGGCTGCACCTGTAACGGGAGGCCTTTTTGCTCAATATGTGTCAAATCCATTGGCATTTGAATTCGAAGTAAGTGCATTTACGAAAGCCCAGCTTGAAACAGAAGTTTTGTGTTACAGCAGTGAGAAGATTGGAGAATTTGGGTTCTTATGGTTCGGAGTTACCGAAATCGTGGTAAGACAGTTCTGCTTCTTCGGCGATATCTGTGCCAATGGCGGAGTTCAATACCAGGACGAAACAGCCTACGGAGGAAACTTTGGAGGAAATGGTTCGCCTTGGTGGTACTATTATGATTTGAATGGTCCCACCATACAGAATATCTTTGCAGGAGAGCAACCAACCGATGGAACTGTTACTTATGAGAACAACCAGATAATCATTGACCTGGGTTCAAGTATTTTGCAGGATGATGACGAGGCAGTAAAAATTAAAGGCATAAATATTCTACCTTCAGTTCCTCTACCGCTTGGACAGTACCCCTATAAAGGAACATATTTGATCTGGGATGTGGCGCCATTTCCGTATTATATAATCCACATTGACCTCTCGGTTCCTTTACCGCCACCCATTGGTGCACCTTATGGGCCGCAGGATTTCGCTGGTTCGGACTATGAAGATTTAACAGGTGGGTTACAACCAGACATGCCTGCTATTTTCAAGATCCATGTTTACCGGACGTTCAATGGCGAAACCACCGAGATGCCCCACTCTCCATTTACTAACCTTGGCAATGAGAACCAGGCACTTTGTGTACACTACCCCGACAGGATAAGAATTCCCGGCGAGCAATTTACTTTTGAGCTCTTTATTCTTGTCCCTGATGATAATGGCGGTTTTGAATACCAATACTATAACACCTTTACTTCTACCGATGGAGGTCCGCTGAGTACCGATCCAGGTTCAGACAAAGTTGTAAAATTTGTTCTGGGAAACTGTGTTTCTCCTTCAACAGATCTGCAACTCAATTGGTAGGTAACTTCAGCATGTAGAAACCTGCGAAATTCTTTTACAAATCATTCAGTTAGCTTTTACTGGCTTTAATGTGTGGCATTAAGCAAGTTATTTTTATGAGAACATTAATATTATTCATAGTGCTGATCGCAATAAGCACAGCCTGCAGCAAACAACCATCTGTTGATGTTGTTGGGCGCTGGCAGATCGGGCAGCAATTAACCGCCATATATTCAGGCTCCGACAAAACCGAAGAGCAAATCATTGAACTGGAAGATGCTTATATGCAGTTCAATCAGGATGGCCTGGGTTCGATATCATACCAGCAAGAAGAAATGATCTTTAGCTATGTGGTTTCAGATGATGAAATAGTGTTATCAACTGAGTTTTGCAAGCGTTCAAGCTGGATCATTATTGAAGCAACTGGTGAGAACCTTATTATTGAGCACAGCAATCCTTCAATGGTAACTGTAAGATATATGAAAAAGCTAAACTAGAATTTGTGGAGATAGTGGGGGAAATCAAACCAACATCGGAGGCTGTCTCAAAACCACTGAATTCACTGTTTTTTGTCATTCTTCTCCGCCGCGGCGGATCAGGATGACAAGATTCAACCTTTTGAGACAGCCTCTTTTTATTTTCTTAAAATACAAGCCCCAGGTTCACCCTATAAAAACGCCTGGAATTCTGATCGAACCATGCATTCATTGAAGCATCAAAATGGCGGAACACCCGAATGCCAATCCCAACATCCAGGCCATAAGTTACGGCGCGCTCCAACAATTCAGTTTCTACACTTGCCGGGCCACCCGAAAACCCTGGTTTAAGCTCAAGCTTGTAAGCATAATCGTAATTGAAATAGCCTGCACCCACTTTTCCATAAATGCCATGCCTTGAAAAGAAATCGGTTCCTGCAATAAAGGATGGGTTCACCATAATTACAGAAGCATTGCCCGATAAATCATGTTTCTCAAAAATCGCCATAGCATTGGCCATACTATAGCTGGCCGACAAATCAAGAGCAAGGTTTTTCGTGATTGCATAAAAAACTCCCACTCCGGCTCCAAAGCCGTTATAAGTACAATAACGGGTTTCCGGGTCTGACGCATGCAGGTCAATATAAACACCCGATCCGTATAGTTTCCAGAATAATTTTTTCCTCTCCGGCTTTTCTGCTTCAATGATGGGTTCAGGCTTTACCAGGTCGGATGTATCGGCTACAGGTTCATCAACTTCTTCAGAAATCTCAACTGGTAAAGGTTCTTTAGTGATAGGTTCAGAAATATCGCCTGGATCTTGTACCGGTATTTCAGCGTCATCGTAATCAATCATTTCTGTTTCCTGCGGTTTCTCAGGCAGTTCGTCAGTAACTTGTTTTGGATCAACCGAAAAGATCACAAATTCATTGTAATCGGTAATAATCCAGGCATCGTGATAAAAACTGCTGATGAATTCCAATTTTTCGCTTGCCTGCCTGAAACTACTAAAATTCCCCACTGCCATTTTATAATAGTTATCCTGATCCAAAATAAAAACAGCCATGTCGAGCTGATCAGCCACGACATTGCACAGCATTTTCACACTGTCAATTTTGACCCGATCCAGGGCTTTAATCTGAATGCGGTAACTGGTGTTAAGTTGTGCAGGAATTTCAGGAGCAACAAGGCAAAAGGCGAAGAAGAATAACATTACCATATGCAAACCCGGCTTCATAATGATGAAGAGCGATGGGAACGTTATCTTGTATTCTCTTTTTCTGTTCATTCGCCTATTTTGTTTACCTGACAAATATACATCAACTTAGCAGAGGTTTTGCCAAATGGTGAATTAACAAAGCAAAGCTCATTTTGATTTCAACAAAAACACCAATCTCCTAAGTTGATAATCACTTTCCTTGGCAAGTTTTGTGGTATTCTGAAACAGATCATAGCATGAAAACCGAGAAGAAAGCAAGCGATTTAATAGAATATTTTTATAGTCAACTTTGCGCTTTCTGGCAAAACCCATACGAATTCTTCCCAAAACCACTACGAATAATAAATGGTTAAAAAAATGAACATGAATAATTTGGATACAGGGGCTCAATGAACTACTTTTGTAACTGGAACGGTTGATTTTGTTCTTTAAGTTACTACGGGTCTATATGGAATCCGAGTTTCTTTTTTTCTACTTGTTACAGGTTTTGCAAGTCAGTTAATGATTTGTGTTTGCTTGAATTGGTGCCTGTAACAGTTGCAACGAAATCCCATTCCTCTTCTGATGCTGGTGTTTCCGGCGAAAGCCGGAAACACTGGTTTTTAAGATGTAAAGTAGGATTCTTATTTAAGCAGGATTAATAATATGACTACTACTACTTTCAGGGCTTTACCTACAGAAGACTATTAAAGGGCTCGAACAATGAAAAGCCGGGATCATCTACATTCTCACAACGAATTACCAGGAATGCTTGATTTGATAATTCCCGCTGCTTTTGATGAGATATCTGAAATTGTTAGTGTCAAGTCACCTGACCATACCATTCTCTTTTATAATCGCGCCGGATACAAAATGCTTGGACTGGAACCCGAAGATGTTATCGGCCGCAAATGTTATGAAATCATAGGTTGCCCAACATTTTGCAGTAACTGCGCAGGGGCAAGAGTAGTAATTACCAAAAAATCCGACAGGGCGGAATCGTATTTTGAAAGTATTGGAAAATGGTTTGAAATAAATGCTATGCCAGTGTGCAACA
Source organism: Bacteroidales bacterium (assembly GCA_014860575.1). NCBI lineage: Bacteria > Pseudomonadati > Bacteroidota > Bacteroidia > Bacteroidales > Bacteroidales bacterium. Next base: position 57,867 of record JACZJK010000050.1, on the reverse strand, counting down.
AAGAAGGCAAAGTCATCTTCGTTTTGGAGATACTACGCGACATTACAAACCTGAAAAAACTTGAGGAACAAATTGCAAAGTATGAAGCACAGGAGGTACCTACAAGTAGGCAGTAACATTAATTGACAAGCTTTTGCCCGGGAAAGACCCATCGAATAAACATTTTTACATCGCGGATTGATGTTTGCAGAACCTTTATAACAACCAACAGTATCGGGAAACGCAGTAAAATAGCACCCTAAACAAAATTATAAATTAACAGGCTTTTAACAAATCACTTGCTTTCGGTGTTTATATTTCCATATTTTTGCAAACTATGTGCTCAATCCTTTATTAATGGAGTAATTACGTGCATTAATAAAAAGATTAAAACTAAGAAAGGCGGACTTTATGAACAAAATTTTAAATTACACCGGTTTACTACTTGTTTGTATGCTCTTATCAGGAAATATCCTGGCACAGTACCCTCCACCGCCTCCGGGAGGAGTAAACTCATTTACAATCAAATTGTTTCTTCAAGGCTTCTACATTGGCAATGAAACAATGAGGCAAGTGCATGAAGTAAAAGATGGAGGACTTATTGCTCCCCGCTGGGATTCTCCTATTGCAGAGCGTTTTACCCTTGAGTTGCACACACCGGGCCAATATGGTCAGATTGGATCAACCTATGAAGTTGCTGGTATAAACCTGCTTGAAAATGGAACTGCAGTTGTGAATCTTCCTAACGAGGGAGTATATTACCTTACTATCCGAACCCGTAATCATTTGGAAACAGTTTCTGCCGTTGCAGTTGATTTGTCCAATACAAATTCATACGACTTCACTACTACCGCAAGCCAGGCATATGGTAGCAACCAGGTACAGTTAGAGTCTGGAGTTTTTGGCATTTATGCAGGGGATGTGAACCAGGATGGGGTAGTTGATGGATCAGATGCGGCATTAATTTACAATCAACTTAGGATCGCAGCAATTGGATATATTTCCACTGACATTGACGGCAATGGTGTTGTTGATGGGAGCGATAATTCTATTGCTTATAATAACCTAAGAGTTGCAGTTTCAAAAATTGTTCCAAATTAATTACCAGAGCGTTACAAAGACAATATTATTACCATTCAATCAATACCAACGCATATGAAAAAAATCATACTAAAAAGATGTTTATTAACCTTGGGCTTTATAACCACTATGCTGACAGCTACTGCTCAAAACTGGCAACCTGCACCTACTTATGAGGCAAGACTTGAAAATTTTGAACAAATTAATTCACGGGAATTTCAGTTTGACCTCATGTTGTATCGTACTGGACCCAACAATTTTTTCTATTCACAAATGCAGGCCTTTATCATCATCAACCCTTTAATTAAGGGTACATCTCCAACCGATCCAACAGTTGCTGTCGTTTCCGGTTCCAGTCAATTGGGTGGAGGTAAGGCACCTGGTAATAGTGACTTTGAATATTATTTACAAGGTGGATTCGAGGGAATCAGAATGATTAATCCAGCCAATATCGCGGGTAGCGTGGATGCTGAAATTTTACCTACAGGAACAAGGGTTGCAAGGGTTAGATTTCTTCGATTACCATCCACTGAAACTTTTCCTGAAGTTGAACCAAATCTGACATGGAGTTTTGATCTTACTCTTCAAACCAAAGTTTTTTACAACGAGTGCGAATTCGATGAGGATATCGAAGATTGGAACTTTGGAGGTTCCTATGAAATCACCAATCAAAATAGCCATTTTATTGATTTCTCTGACTTGAATAGCCGCCCCTTATCAAGGAGCGTATTGACAACGGCAGGTAACTGGGGTACTGCCGGAAATTGGCACAATTCAGCTACTCCTAATACAGGTAATAATGTGTTATTAAAAGCAGATGGAATTGCTAATGGGAATTATGCTTTAAATAATTTATGGATCGAGACAAATAGATCACTTACTATCAACCCAAGTGCTCAACTAACTGTGAACGGTCAATTATTCAAGGACAATCCAGCATTAGATGCTCTTACTTTGCAATCAGATGCCACAGGCACCGCATCACTCATTCACAATACTACCGGCATAATAGCAACCATTGAACGATACATCGCCGCTGCCGACTGGGGTGTTAATGGTGATGGCTGGCACTTGATTTCAGCACCGGTTTCAGGCCAGGTCATTGGCGGCGACTGGACCCCGGATGGATTAAGCAACAACAATTATGATTTCTATGGCTGGGATGAACCAGTGCAACTCTGGCTCAATCAGAAAGTTGGAGCAAATAATATCTTCTCCTTTCTTTCCGGAGAAGGATACCTGGTAGCCTATCAGGAAGCGGGAACCAAGACCTTTACTGGCCCCGTTAATGCTGAGAACGTGGCCAATATTCCTATAACCAGTTCGGGTACTCCCGATAATGACAATCATTACGGCTGGAACCTGGTAGGCAATCCATTTGCCAGCGCACTTCTATGGGGAGGTGAGGCCTGGGGAGACGTAGCTGGAGTAGCTAAAATATGGAGCGAATCTGGTCAAGGCTATGTTGATATTGAACCAAGTGATCCGATTCCCTCTGCCAACGGAGTCTTTGTTTTTGCAACTCAGGAAAGTGGTATAGTGAGTATGCTGGCAATTAACAGGGTACATAATACTACACCCTGGTATAAATCAGATGATGAACGCATACTTCTTGTTGCCGGCGATGCACAAGGCTTAACTGCACAGCGCAGTGTTGTAAAGTTCAACCCCGAAGCGACTCAGGGTTTCGATATTTCGTTTGATGCCTATTTTATGTCGGGCTACGCTCCTATGTTTTACTCTGTTGCTGATGAGAAAAGATTCTCAACGAACACACTTCCAGAAATGAGCGGTGGCATGAGCATTCCTTTCGGGTTCCATAAAAATGCCCATACTGATTTCATTATTGAAATGCAGGAAACCATCAGTGATGTTATTGTCAACCTCACCGACCTGAAATTGAACCACACACAAAATCTGAGCGAACAACCCGTATATACCTTCACTTCCGCCAGCGAGGATGATGCTAACCGCTTCCTGCTGAGCTTTACAACGGTCGGAAATAAAGAAATCCCTGTAACCAACCTCCTCCAGGCTTATACTTACGGCAATTTGCTTTACGTGCTTAGCCCGGCTGAAATGGCAGTGGTGGAGTTATACAATACACAGGGCCAGTTGATTCTGAGCCAGGAATCCAGACAAGGTTTAAACAATATTCCATTATCGGTTCCCAGCGGTTCATACATTGTCAGAATGATTTCGGCAGGCGAAACTGCCACAAGAAAAGTGGTAATCAATTAAAATATTCAACATATAATTTTACAGAGATGAAAATACTATTCAAAGTTTTATTGCTTCCTGCATTCTTGCTGATGTTTCAGCTTGCATTAAACGCGCAAAGCTCTCCTCCCCCGCCCCCGGGTCATGGAGATCCCGGTAACCAACCACCAGGCGGAGGTGCACCAATTGGTGCCGGAGCAGGATTCCTCTTGCTAATGGCTGCCGGCTACGGAGGCAAAAAAGTGTATGATGCACGCAAAAAACTGGCTGAATAGATAGGCTGTGTGCTATGCATTCTGAACCAATACCTGGCAATTATTTCTTCGAAACCTACAGGCAGATACGCATTTAATATTGGATCTGAAAACTTAGGCGGCATATCCCTGATGAGGAATGCCGCTTTTTTGTTTTTATAAAATACATATTGGGATTTTTATGATCAAACAACCCCTTGAAAGCAAAATCGTATATCTGAGGCGTTAAAAATGAAATTGACTCCGGAATGCATTTTCGCTACCTTTGTGAAGTGTAAATTAAACCAAATAGGTATTTCGCCGGTTTTAAAATAATTGACCGAAAAAAATTGAATATCATGAAACAAATTACGCATTCAATCAAGACAGTAGCATTGGTTTTCAGCCTTTTCCTGGCAAGTCTGGCAGTTGCACAAACTGCTGTTCTCTCTCTGGATAGTGTTACATCATGTCCCGGTTCTGATATAACGATCACCCTGCATGTTGAAGATTTCCTGAATGTAGGAGCCATCACCCTATATGTTGGGTATGATACTGCTGTGTTGGAGTATGATGGCCATGGCAATTTGGATCCACAATTTATGGGTCTGATCAGCAACCCGGTAACGGTTCCGACCACACAGGTCAACATTGTCTGGAGTAGTACTACTGCCGGAAATATAAGCAATGGAACACTTCTGGAACTCTACTTTATTTACAAAGGCGGCAGTTCTGATCTGACATTTAACCCTAACTGCGATCTTACGAGTGTGAACCTGTTGCCAATCCCATTCACAACCCAGGATGGTTCGGCAATTATGGGCCCACATATTACAGCCAATCCTGAAAATACAGTTGTTACGGCAGGCAACAACGCTACATTCTCAGTTGTAGCCACTGGTGCAAGCACTTATCAGTGGCAGGAATTTGATGGAGCGGGATGGTATGACCTCCAAAATGGTGCAGGCTACCAGAATGTAAACGGATCGGAGCTTACCGTTGTACAGGCTCCCGTTGAACTCGACGGTTATTGGTATCGTTGTTTTCTCGCTGATAGCGATACCTGTGTAGCCATGTCAGATTCAGCAATGCTCACAGTTTTGCCTGAGCTCACGGCTATGCTTGCGCTCCCAAGTGTTGGTTCATGTCCTGACGAAACAGTTGCAGTTCCTGTTCAGGGTTTCGCACTGGAAGATGTTATTGAGTTCGGGATATTCATTTCCTATAACCCTTCAGTTGCAAGTTTTACAGGCCTTGCCAACGTGAACCCTGTGATCGAAGGCGCTACTGCATCGGTTCAAACCGTGCCGGTTCCGCATTTGCAGATATCCTGGTCTGCTGCCCTTGGTGTAAGCATTCCTGATGGTTTACTGTTCGAGCTCGTTTTTGATTTCAACCAGGGAACAACTCCTCTTATATTTATGGCACAGTCGTTTGTTTTGAGTGCAGATCAAATCCAGTACATACTTTCTACAATCAACGGGCAAATCAGCACTTTTGCGGTTCCCGCCATCAATTCCCACCCTTCAAATCTTACAATTTATTCAGGATCGGATGCAAATTTCACAGTGGTAGCCAGCGGTGCAGAGCAGTATCAGTGGTACGAAAGCCAGGATAATGGAACGTCGTGGGATATACTCCAAAACCAGGGTTTATATTCAGGCGTGGAAACACCTGCACTCACATTAACTTCCGTGCCGTTAGCCTATGACGAATTCCAGTACAAATGCCTTGTTTCGAGCTTGCATTGCGATATATACAGCAACGCGGCATTGCTTAACGTTGACACGTTAACATCAGTGAACGACTTTAAAAAACCTGAAAGCAAAAATTTTAACCTCATCACCTATCAGTTGGAAGGTCAGAACCTGAAGCTGACTTATAATTTACCAAGTTCAGGAATTTTGAACATCAGGTTATACGATTTAACAGGCAAAATGATACAACTGGAAGAATTCGCATTCAAGCGGGCAGGGAAAGAAATGATCTCTCTTGGATTGAAAGGAGAAGAAAAAACCGGGTTAATTCTTATGCAAAGTCAGTTGCAGACTGCGAACGGCGAGATTTACATCACAACCAATAAAATCCTGCGATTCAGATAGCATCGAAGATTTTGTGCAGAAAAAGCAATCCTGGCAAGTAGCTTCAGTCATTAAAATGCTGAAACTGCTTGCCAGGATTTTTATCGGGTCTTAAAATAATTTTTCAATCATGTCAACAACGCGGGCAGAATAACCCCATTCGTTATCGTACCATGAAAGTACTTTTATTGTCTTCCCATTTACCATGGTGCTTGAAGCATCAAAAATGGAAGAGTGCGGATTGTGCACAATATCAATAGAAACAATTTCGTCTTCGGTATATTCGAGTATGCCTTTCATTGGGCCTTCAGCGGCTTCTTTCATAGCAGCGTTGATGGCTTCCTTGGTGGTTTCAACTTTCAGGTTAACAACCAGGTCAACCAGCGAACCGGTTGGGGTCGGAATGCGTACGGCCAGCCCATCCAACTTGCCGTCAAGTTCTGGTATTACCAGCCCGATAGCTTTAGCAGCGCCGGTGGTTGTTGGTATTTGCGATAAAGCAGCCGAACGGGCACGACGCAGGTCTGTATGCGGGCCATCAAGGATAACCTGATCGTTGGTGTAGGCATGGATTGTGGTCATAAAACCATTTTCAATACCAAATTTATCGTTGAGCACCTTGGCAATAGGAGCAAGGCAATTGGTAGTACATGATGCATTTGAAATGCACTCATCGCTATCTTTTAAATCGCTGTCATTTACACCCAACACGATGGTAGCATCAATCTTGTCTTTTGAAGGAACACAAAGGATCACTTTTTTAGCGCCATTCTTAAGGTGATCACCATAGCCGCCCTTGCTGCCTTCTTTTGAACGGAAAACGCCGGTGCCTTCAATTACAACATCTGGTGTAGTGCTCCAGGGAATGTTGATCGGATTTTTTTCAGCAAAAACAGGGACTTTTTTACCATTGATGATGATATTGCTATCGTCAAATTCAACGGTGCCATTGAATTTGCCCTGGGTAGAGTCGTACTTGAGTAGATGAGCCAATACCTTGGTGCTGGTCAGGTCGTTAATACCGACAACTTCCATGTTTGATCTCTCATACGCCAGCTTCAAAACATTGCGTCCTATTCGGCCAAAGCCGTTAATGCCAATTTTAATCTTTGTCATAGTCTTTTCTTTTAAATGAGGGTGCAAATTTAGTAAAATTGTGGCAAGGTGGCATATGGATGAACGTTCAGGATTTTTTTGTGATGCGGTGATGCAGTGGTGTATGGTTAATTAGCTTACTAGTTAATTGGTCAATTGGTCAATTGGTGGAGTAATGGAGTAATGAATTTATTAATTCAAAATTCAAGATTTGAGATTCGAAAATCTAAAAAAGACAGCTGGAACGAAATTGAAATTTTAGACTTTGGGCTTTGGATTTTGGGCTTTGGGCTTTGGATTTTGTGGTCTGACCCCCTATTGGTCTGACCCCCTATAAACTGGACTAAATTAAACGGTACTTACAAAGTTAGTAGAATAAGACATAATTTTGTTTTTACCCCAAGAGTATTCAGATGAGGAGGCCACGGGTTTATGACTTGTGGTCTCTTCTCTGAAGAAATAAATTACCTTTTTCTTTTCAATTTTAGCATCAATACGACCTTCTTTCCAGAGATTTATGAAAGTGGAAGGTGTTTTGTAGAGTATTGGTTCCATGATTCTTATGTTATTATATACATCAAAGAATTTATGGAATACGTTTATAGCATGGTTCAAATCATCGAAGCAGTATTTGTTGCAGACGAGTTTTGTGAGTGTAGCATGAAATGATTCGATATGCCCATTTTGTTGAGGCGTTGCAGGCTGGATATACTCGTTGGTGATATCTGCCTCTTTGAGGTGCTGGCGGAAAAGAGCGGCAATAAATTGTGAACCGTTGTCAGTTCTTATGCTGACTTTGGTGTGTTTTGGGTCAATGTTCCAAGGTATAAGCCATTTTTGCAAGAGTTGGTCAACCAGATTAATCACCCGGGAGGCTTTCATATCGAGATCGATACTCCAAACAAGGGCTGCGCGTGAAAATACGTCGAATATGGTGATGAGATAAGCGTTTTTGCGTAAACCATGGATAAACACATATTTGATATCAATTTCCATCACCTGAAACGGCGCAGTGCAGAGTGAAACAAAATCACTCACGTAGTTTTTCTTGATCACTGCTTTTCTTCTCTTTAACAATAAATGATTGATTTTCATCAGTCTGTAGATCTTTTTCTTATTCACATGATAGCCCTTTTCTGCCAGTGCCCTGGTAGTTCTGGCATAACCATAGTCTATAAAATCTACACCCAAGATGTCATTCATTTCATTTACAAGTTGCTCATTGCTGACAAGCTCACCATTTTTCAAAGTATGAGTACTGGGTTCTTTCCCTTTTCGCACTCCTTTTGAACGATAGTAATACGAGCTTCTGGGTATTTCGGCCATTGCCAACGCTTTGCTTGTGCGCATGCCCAAACCTACCATTTTGCAGACTACTTCTTTGCGATCTTCCATTGTTCCATCTTTTTTTTTAGAAGTTCGGCCTGCATTTTAATCTCCAGATCTTTCTCGGCCATGAGCTCCTTTAGCATTCTGTTCTCTTTCTCAAGTTTACGCACAATAGCATCATGATTTTGTGAACGCCTGTCTTCCAAACCATTGATGCCGTGTGCTTGATACCTTTCAAGCCAGGTGTAATAGGTTGAAGGATCAATGGAATATCTGCGGCAACCAGCTACAACCCCAAGCTTTTGTATCTCTTGTAAAAGCTTCTCCTTCTCTTCTTTTGTCCTGCGTTTCAAAGCAAATTTGTCTTTTATTTCAGCCATAAAATTAAGATTTAATTGAACAATATGTGTCCAAGCTCATAGGGGGCTGAAACATTTGAAATTAAGTTGGAGTAATGGAGTAGTTGAATGTTGTGTCACAATTTGCAAAGATCGAGTCCCCCTCTTTGAAAAGGGGGTTAGGGGGATTGACTTGCAGATTCTGTGATGAAAGGGATCCAAGCCCCGAGGTACGAGGGGATTGAAGCCCTGATGCTTGTGATACAGTTTGAAGTGTTGCCCGCCCGAACATGCCGCTTCGGTACGGGCGGGGAGTGATGGGGTGGTGCGAAAAAGTTTGCGAACAGCGAGGTGAGGCATTGTCAGACAGTCGGGTCCGCTTTCGGGTCGAATAGCTATCTTTGAAGAAAAATAAAGTTTCTGAAATGACTGAAAAGTTTTACTCAAAAGCACTGGAAGCCAACCTGGCCGAAACAAGATATAAGGATATTGTGATCCCCGCCAACCTACAATCCTTCATTGATTTGTCGAAGGATTACTATGGGATCAATAAACGGGCGCAGGAATGTATCATTGAATACCTTCATCCATTCAGCAACAGGTTATTTGTGGTTGAACAGCTGCGAGAAATCCTGATTTCCGATTTCTGGTTCTATGCCGGCTTACCGGAGGCTGTTAAGGCTTTGTCCGAACCGGTTATGTTGTATAATATTCTTTTGGAAACATGTAAAAAAGAAGACCTCAGCGAGCAGATTGTTAAAACATTGCTTGAACTTATGAGTCAGATCATTAAGGAGAAAAAAACGGAACTTTACCCTGTTATTCATCAATGTCTTGAAGTGCTTGAGAACAATCTTGGATCAAACACCACTGCTTACATAAAAAGCTCAAAGTTCTTTTTCAAATATCTTGGTAAAGTGGTTGAAGCGCCTGAGTTTACTGGCAAAATCGTGAACCTGGTTAAAATGGTTTTACTCCATAATCTCGAATACTGGGAACAAAGCACGGCCATTGAGCAATGGTATGAAGAACGAAAGGAATTTCTCAGCAACGATTTCAGAAACATCTTCAAACAAGCCGGTAAGCCGTGGTTCGAAATGGTTAATGAAAAAATAAATGCAGCAAATGATTGGGATGCATTAACTGACGAAATCCCAACCTTCGATGATATTGCCGGGCGACTTGCTTCGCTTTCAAAAGAACTGCCGAGCTTCATTGACAAGTTTTTCTACACCTTCTATTTACTTCATCTTCCGGGCATGTTGAGCATGAAAGACCGCCTGATCTGGAGCATAAACAAGGTGCTCCGCAGCGCCATTGATGAACTTGGAAATGATGAATTATTTGCTTTTACCGACCGTATTTTTGCTTTATGCGAAGAGTTGCGCACCGAGCACATGTCGGCGGTACTGGATTGTATTTTAACCCTGGGCAGAAAAATTGTTGACAAGGATGAAACAGAAGACAAACAGTTTGTAAACTATTTTGAGAAGAAACTCATTGATTTTGGGTTCGAAACGCCGGGAATCGTATTTGTAAACAAGGACTGGCAAATCAACGTCAATGCGAACCACATCAAAAACATAAGGGTGTGGCTGGAACTGATAGAATATTCGCAGACAGGAATGGAGAAACTGCTTTCGGCCCTGATTGTGAACCTCAGGCTGGGAGGCATTTTCATTAGCGACACGGACCTGTTTCAGCGGGAAATCACTAAAATCCTGAACTCGAACATTGCACCCTATTACAAAAAGGTAAAGCAATTAACCCGCATTTTTCCGGTCTACTTTCATGAAATAGGCGCTGAAGGTGAGATCAGGAATGTGACCACCAACATGGACGAAGTGAACGGACGGCAGGACCGCCTGGTGCATTTCTTGCGGAAACAAGTGCATACCGAAAGCAATAACACCCTCATTGAGCTAACGCGCCGCATCTTTAAGTTCTGGCACGATGGCAACAAAGATGCGCTGCAGCCTTTCGTCCCCGAAGATGTTTTTGAATCCATTGACCTGGAGAGCGAGTATTTCACAGTCGTGCACAGTCTCGTGAACCAATTGCTTGAAATCTCCGGAATTACCTTCGATCAATTACTGGATCTCAACAACGACCGCTTCGAACGTTTGCTCAAAAAATTACCGTCCGAAAACGAAAATGATCTGCACCGGCTCACCTGCATCCATGCGTTGTATGCGTTGCTGAAGGAGAAATATTCATTTGAAACTGTTGATATCTTAACCATTCTCCGCCGCTATGCATTTATCGAGCCCACCGAAATTAGCCGGTTCGAAAAAGCGATGCACAAAGATGATTTTGATGTTGCCCTAAAACTGATTTACCAGTTTATGGAGCGCCTGAAAAAGATAATTTTTAACCCTGAACCAAGTCAGAGCTGGGAAAACATCTACCACAAGCGGCATATCGCCATAGGAATCCCGTCCATGTACGGAACTTACCGCGAACCCAAATTTGAAGCCCTGGGGCTTACTTTCAGGCTCGAAAAAATTGCCACCCGGCTGATGGAGAAGATCATTGCAAGGATAAACCTCGATTATGTTTCGGCCAAAACGCTGAACCGTCTTTACAATGTGTTGGAATATTTTAAGGAAGGGCTGGAACTTGACGGCATTTATAACCAGGGTTTCAACTCCAACCTGAGCATGTTCCGTTACTCGCTCACCTCACGCAGTTTTTCGCTTCATCAATACATTAATATTTTCCAGTTCATTGCCGATAACGTTAAGGTAACTATTGATAAATATTTCCTGCGATCCTATGAGTATCCGATAAAAGTGGTTATTCCGCAACTTTACGCCCGCGATATCAAAGGAACTGAAAAAGAAAGATCGCAACTTATCAACCGCAAATCCGAAGAGTTTTTCCGCGACATCATCAGCGCCGCTTTTTTAGTGCAACCCCTCGACAACCTGGTTTCGCGCATATTAAATTCCCTGAGGAACATGGTTGATAAAAATCCGGCAGAGCTGATCAACGATGTTATGTCGTACAACTCCGACCTCGTAATCAGCCCCATTTATGAAGAAACACTGCACGTTGATAACCAGATTTTTCTTGGGTCAAAAGCCTTTTTCCTGAAAAAGCTATACCTGGCAGGATTTCCGGTACCGCCAGGTTTCATACTTACTACAGAAGTTTTCCGTCGCCGTTTTGCGATTTCGAACCATAGCGAAATACGTAAGGAGATTGATTCACTCATCATGCTTTACCTGCGCAGGCTTGAGCGGATTACCGGAAAGCAATTCGGGGATCCCAAAAATCCATTATTACTTTCTGTTCGCTCAGGGACTGCTATATCTATGCCCGGGGCTATGGATACTTTCCTGAATGTCGGTATGAACGATCATTTGGTTGAAGGGCTGAGTAAGCAAAGCAATTTTGCCTGGACATCCTGGGACTGCTACCGCCGTTTTCTTCAAAGCTGGGGAATGGCTCATGGTGTTCACCGCGATGTTTTTGACAGCATTATGCGCGATTACAAGCAACGCTACAGCATTGACCTGAAAATGTACTTTTCGCCGGATCACATGAAACAGATTGCGAAGTCATACCTTCAGGCAATTCAGGATCACAAGGTGCATTTCGAGCAAGATCTATACAAGCAGTTAAACTATACCATAAATTGTGTATTTGATTCGTGGAGTTCAGAGCGAGCCAAAGTTTACCGCGAGCATATGCAGATTGCTGATGAATGGGGCACAGCCGTTATCGTACAAAAAATGATACTCGGAAATCTGAACTATAACTCTGGCACCGGGGTTGTGTTCACACAGAACCCTTTGCGGGAGCGGCCCGGCGTTCATTTGTATGGCGATTTCACACTCTGCAGCCAGGGTGAAGACATTGTCGGTGGATTGGTGACCCCGCTGCCCGTTGGCGAAACCCAGCGTAAGCAACTCGGAATTGAAGGAAGTTCCTTACAGATCACACATCCTGAGATTTACAGAAAAATTCATCAAATTGCTACCGAGATGACTGAGAACCTGGGGTATAGTCCGCAGGAAATTGAATTTACCTTTGAATCGGAAGCAGCCGAAGACCTGTTTATCCTTCAAACCCGTGACCAGGATTTACACCAGCCAACGAGAATTGATGTATTCAGCAGTTCCCCGGATCAAATGAAACTTCTTGGCCGTGGAATTGGCATTGGGGGTGGAGCAATGAACGGGATTGTGGCAATAGATATGGATGATATGAACCGGCTCATTAAGGCAAATCCCGGTGAGCGGATTATCTTACTCCGGCCTGATACTGTGCCCGACGATATCGGGATGATATTTGAATGCAATGGCCTGCTGACGGCTAAAGGCGGCGCTACTTCACATGCTGCAGTAACCGCAGTCAGGCTCGGAAAAACCTGTGTGGTAAATTGTACTGATCTGGTTGTTAACGATGTAAAGAAAGAATGCACGATCAATGGAATCATTCTGAAACCCGGTGACAAAATTGCTATTGACGGGCACCTGGGAAATATTTTCCTGGGACATTACCTGGTTGAGACCACCGAGATCAAAGCCACATTGTAAAGTGTAAGATACTACCTGACGGGATTTTGATTACTTTTGCACCCACAAATTGATTTCGGATTTGCGATTGCCGATTTACGATTTGTGCCTTTTGAATATTGAATCTGGAATATTGAATTTTGAATTACCTGAATGAAGCATATTCGTAATTTTTGCATTATTGCCCATATTGATCACGGCAAGAGCACCCTTGCCGACCGTTTATTGCAAATAACAGGAACCGTTTCGGGCAAAGAGCTGCTTGAACAAACCCTCGACAATATGGATCTTGAGCGTGAGCGTGGGATCACCATCAAGAGCCATGCTATACAAATGGATTACGAACAAGATGGACAGAAATATGTTTTGAACCTGATTGATACTCCCGGCCATGTTGACTTTTCCTATGAAGTTTCCCGTTCAATCGCTGCTTGCGAAGGCGCCCTGCTCATCGTTGATGCCAGCCAGGGCATACAGGCACAAACCATCTCAGTTTTGTATCAGGCTATTGAACATGATCTGACTATTATCCCGGTAATGAATAAAATGGATATGGATAGCGCCATGCCCGATGAAGTGGAAGACCAGATCATTGACCTAATTGGCTGCGACAAGGAAGATATCATACGTGCCAGCGGCAAAACAGGCCTTGGCATCGAAGAAATCCTTGAAGCTATCATTGCCCGTGTTCCCCATCCAAAAGGCGATCCCGATGCACCTCTGCAAGCTTTGATCTTTGACTCAATATTTAACCAGTATCGTGGGATCATCGCCTATTTCCGTATCATGAACGGAACCTTGAAGCATTTGGACCATGTCAAATTCTTTTCGACCGGCCACGATTACCAGGCCGATGAGATAGGAATACTGCGTTTGGATCGCCAGCCACGAAAAGTACTTTATACAGGCGATGTGGGTTATATCATTTCAGGCATCAAGAGTTCCGCTGAGGTGAAAGTGGGCGATACGATTACGCATGTTGAAAACGCTTGCGATCAACCAATTGAGGGCTTCAAGCTTGTAAAACCTATGGTATTTGCGGGTATCTACCCGGTGGATGCTGATGATTATGAGGAATTGCGCAATTCCATTGGAAAGCTGCAGTTGAACGATGCTTCACTGAGTTTCGAACCTGAATCATCCCTTGCGCTTGGATTTGGCTTCCGGTGTGGGTTTCTTGGATTGCTGCACATGGAAATCATCCAGGAACGCCTCGACCGTGAGTTTGATATGGATGTGATCACAACGGTTCCCAACGTTTCGTACAAGGTTTACGGCACTAAGAAAGATTTAATTGAGGTTCACAACCCGAGTGGTTTGCCCGCGGTTAACTTTATTGACTACATTGAAGAACCTTACATTACTGCCCAGGTGATTTCAAAATCGGAGTTCATCGGGGCCATTATGAAGCTTTGTATTGACAAGCGCGGAACCCTGAAAAACCAGGTTTACCTCACGAGCGACCGGGTAGAAGTAACATTCGAACTTCCCCTGGCAGAAATTGTATTTGATTTCTATGATAAACTGAAAAGCATCTCCAAAGGCTATGCTTCCTTTGATTACCATATCTCTGGCTATCGCAGGGCTGACCTGGTGAGACTGGACATACTTTTAAACGGTGAAATGGTTGATGCCCTTTCAACCCTCATCCATCGTGACAATGCCTATAATTTTGGACGTCGTATGTGCGAAAAGCTGAAGGAATTGATTCCGCGCCAGCAATTCGATATTGCCATACAAGGCGCCATCGGCGCCAAGATAATTTCCCGGGAAACGGTCAAAGCCTTGCGCAAAGATGTTACAGCCAAATGCTACGGAGGCGATATCACCCGTAAGCGAAAACTGCTTGAAAAACAGAAAAAAGGCAAAAAACGCATGCGGCAGGTAGGAAATGTTGAAGTACCGCAAACAGCCTTTTTAGCAGTTCTGAAGCTGGATTGAGAAAAGGTATTTACGATTGACGATTGGAGCCAATCAATCCCCCTAACCCCCTTCTCCAAGGGGGACGAGCTCTTCACAAATTGTGACACAACATTCCACGACTCCACCACTGCATTACTCCATCACTCCATTACTCCAACACTCCACCACCGCATTACTGCATCACTGTATCACTGCATCACAACAAAACCGCATCACAAACTTCCTCCCTCATGTAACTTTCCTTTCACATTTCCGTCGTACATTTGTTTTTGGGAAGATAAATTTGTTTCGATGACGGCAGCAGAATACAATCTGTGTGTGGACAATCATGCCGATGGGGTGTACCGCTTCATAGTCAAGAATATTGGCGATGAGGAACAGGCACGCGACGTGGTACAGGAATCATTTACCCGATTGTGGGAAAAGCACAAAGATGTGAGCAACGAAAAAGCCAAATCATATCTTTTTACAACAGCGTACCATACAATGATTGACACCATCAGGAAAGAAAAAAGACAAACCCGGCTGGAAAATTATCATACCAATGAAATGATTGTTGAGTCGCCAAGCATAGACTTGAAAGAAGTGTTGAACCAGGCCGTGGAAAAGCTTCCCGAAATACAGAAATCGGTGATTATGCTGAGGGATTATGAAGGATACAACTATGCAGAAATTGGTGAAGTTACAGGACTTAATGAGTCGCAGGTGAAAGTGTATATTTACCGGGCTAGGGTGTTTTTAAAGAGTTATATCGGCAGTTTGCAAAATGTAATATGAACCATGACAGCCATCAATAAAAATAATTACGAAGTATTTTTTCTCGATCATATTGAGGGAAAGCTCAATGCAGCTCAAACTGCTGAATTGATGCTTTTTCTTGATGCGCATCCGCAATTGAAGGAGGAAATTGAAGGGCTGGAAATTGTACCGTTGGAGCCTGATATGCATCTTAGTTTCAACGCTAAAGAAATGCTCCGGAAACCTGTTTTAGCGGCTGTTGGCAAGATAAACGAACAAAACTACGAAGAGTATTTCGTGGCTGATATTGAAGGCGATTTAACAAAATTGGAAAACAAAGACGTTGCTGATTTTCTTGTTGCGAACCCTATGCTGCAAAAGGAATATGACCTCTTTTTACAATGCCGTCTGCAACCCGAACCCACTGTAGTTTTCAGAAATAAAGAAGCTTTAAAGAAATCGCTGGTGATTCCTTTGCTCACACGGCAATGGTATTATGGCATTGCTGTTGCTGCCTCACTGGCAATATTGTTTGGTTTATCCTTCCTTTTTGAACCCGGAAAAACAGAATTAGAAGAAATTGCAAGAGTTGAAGAAGTTGTTACTGCGGAATCAAATCCGCAACCTCAGGATGCAACAACTACAACTGAAATGATTGATGAGAATGGGCTGGAACAAGCCACAAGGCCTTCGCGCGGTTCTGACAGAAAAGAAACTGAAACAAAGATTCAAAAAACCAGAGAGTTCATAAATATGAATTACCTGGCATCACTTCCCGGCCCTGCCAGGATTGGAGAATCTCGCCTGCCCAAGCTTTCATCAGATCAGCGTAAATATTTTTCGCGTTATTACAATGATATCGCCATGGCGCAAAATATTCGCTACGGCGAATTGCTGGATGAAGAACCCAGTGCAGAAAAGTTGCTTGCCCAGGGAACATCATTGGTGAAGGAAATATTTCAACCAGGCGAAGAACAAATCCAGATTCTGCCTTCACAGATTAACCTTTGGCAGGTTGCTGATGTTGGCATCAACGGTTTTGCTCGTATTACAGGCGCAGATTTAGAGTTCAGAAAGAAAGAGAACGATGAAGGCAAGGTTGTTTCTTTTGCGTTCGAAAGCCAATCCATGCAGATAAACAGGAACTTACGTAGAAACAGATAGCGTATTTCATACTCCTGTAACAAAAACCTGCTACTTCCCGTCATACCTGCATTACGATCACTAAAAATTCAGAGACCATGAAAACACTATCAAAACAAACTGTAACAACGTGCTTACTGCTGGCAGCGTTAATGCTTTCGTTCACTGTAAGTGCACAACGAAACGTAAAGGGAAACAAAGATGTAACAACAATCGAATACATTGTTGATGATTTTTCAGCCATTGATGTAGGCGCTGCATTTAAAGTTACCCTCACCGAAGCAGATGACCCTATGGTTATTATAGAAACAGATGCCAATCTGCACGATCAGATCTCATTGCGTGTAAAGGAAGGCAAACTGTATATCGGTTCGAAAGGGATGACCAACCCCACTAAACTAGATGTACATATTTATTACACTGAACTGGTATCAGTATCTGTAGGTGGAGCGGCTTCACTTGAAGGTTCTGACCCTATCGAAACCACTGAGTTTGTATTGGATGTATCCGGAGCGGCCAAAGCCAATCTTGCTTTGGATGTTGAACAACTTATAACAAATATCTCAGGCGCTTCGAAAGTAACCCTCGCAGGCACCGCCGACACACACATCACTGAAGTTAGTGGCGCAGCAAGCCTTCAGGCTGTCAGTTTGCTTACTGAAACTACCAGGGCCCGTGTAAGTGGCGCCGGCAAAGCAAAAATCACCGCAACTGATAAAATTGACTCAGATGTAAGCGGGGCAGGACGGTTGGAATATTACGACGGCGCATCAATGGTGAGCGTTGGAAAAGAGGGGCAGTTCAGTATTGAAATAGATGAAGACATTCATGCGGATTCACTTGGTTACATTGACGTAATTTCCTCTGATGGCAGCGATTCGGTTCGCATTAAGGTAGGAAACGTTGAAATTGAAGTGTATGATGGTGAAAATACCAGGGTAAAGGTTGGCTCAGGTCAACTTGAAGTAGATGAATCAGGAAAGGTTCAGATTCAGAAGACAAAGAAAAAAGAGCGATTCAACGGTCACTGGGCAGGATTTAACCTCGGAATAAACGGATACATGACCCCTGACAACAAGCTGGAAGTACCCCAGGAGTATGCTTTTCTCGACCTGCGCTATGAGAAATCCATCAATGTACACCTCAACCTGTTTGAGCAAAATTTTAACCTGATCGGCAATAAACTAGGCCTGGTTACCGGACTTGGTTTTGAATGGAACAATTACAGGTTTGATGACAAGGTGAAGCTCGATCATACGGCTGATGTTATTGCTGAGATTGAAAATCCAGACAAGGATTACACCAAGAGCAAACTGAATGTCAGATATCTGAATATCCCGCTGATCCTTGAATTCCAGACAAACCCCAAAAGCAACCTGAACAGTTTCCACATCGGGGCTGGCGTTGTTGGAGGACTCAGGGTAGGTTCGCACTCTAAAAACGTGTATGAAACCAATAAAAAACAGAAAGAAAAAGAACGCGACGATTTTCATCTGAACCCATTTAAAGCCGACGCAACCGTAAGAATTGGCTGGGGAAAACTGAGCCTTTACGGAAATTATTCATTGCTGACTTTATTCCGCGAAAACAAAGGGCCTGAATTATATCCCTTTTCCGCCGGTATCACCTTGCTATCGTTTTAAGAACGAAGCAATTTTATCTCCCGGGCTGCCTGATACAGGCGGCCTTTTTTATTTTCGGGAGAAAAGGAATTTTGTAATTTTACCGCTCAATTTTTAATACCATCGTAATATGTCAGGACACAGTAAATGGTCAACCATTAAGAGGAAGAAGGGAGCGATAGATGCAAAGCGCTCAAAGATCTTTTCAAAGATCATCAAGGATATTAATATTTCTGTTAAAGAAAGTGGCCCTGACCCCGAAAACAACCCGCGGCTAAGGCTGGCCATAGCAAATGCCAAAGGAGCGAACATGCCCAAAGACAATGTGGCCAGGGCAATCAATAAAGCTGCTGATAAGGATGCGGCACACTTTACCGAAACCACTTATGAAGGCTACGCACCCAACGGTATTGCCGTTTACGTGGAATGTACTACCGATAATGTACAACGTACCGTTGCAAACGTAAGATCATACTTCAACAAATTTGGCGGAAGCCTGGGAACCAATGGTTCGCTCAGCTTTCTGTTCGACCGCAAAGGCGTGTTCACAGTTGCTATGGGCGATATCAACCAGGATGAATTTGAAATGGCTTTGATTGAAGCAGGCGCTGAAGATATTGAACTGGAGGAAGAATTCTTCACCATCACCACAGCGATGGAAGATTTTGGGTCAATGATGAAAAAGCTTGAAGAACTCGGAATAGAACCTGAAAGCGCTTCATTGCAACGCGTACCCAAAGAAACCACAAAACTTGATATTGACTCGGCACGTAAAGTGATGAAGCTCATTGATCTGTTCGAAGACGATGATGATGTGCAGGACGTATATCACAACCTCGAAATCAGCGAAGAGTTGATGGAGGAGATGTAGGGGGGGAAAGGCTAAGGCTGAGGCTTAGACGAGCGAAGGTGGAGGCTGAGGTATTGCAATTTCGGAGTTGTAGGCTATGATAACACAAACCCATACAGTTGATTATGTATAACATAAAGTGTATTTGCGTCCAATTATCCACATTAACAACCTGACACGATTGACAAATAAAATGATATCCAAACAATTACTTAACTTCTTGATTGTTTGTTTCTGGGCGAGCATTGTATTAATTACTCTACAAATAATACTATTCTTCAGGACATTTTTCTTATTCCATGTAGGTTTTGAGACAGAGCCGCATTTTTTATTACTGGGAATTATTTTCATTCTTGCGACACTTTGGATTTTCTTGTTCATTTATACCCTTTACTTTTTCTTTAAGTACGATAGATACAGTAACTCTGGGATATTCTTATTCTTCTTCCACCTGATATACGCCCTGATTTATTTCTATCGTGTGATTTGGCAACAAAAAAGGGAACTTGTTGGTGATTATGAGAGAGAACCTGTTTTGGGGAACACAATCCTTTTGGAGTCAAACGATACGGATGAATATAAGTACGAAGAAGACGATAAATTTGATACAAAATAATATATTTGACATAAATATCACTGCTCACACCATGGTATATGGCATTGCCGCAAACTGTTTGCATAACAAAACTGCCTGTCCGGATCCCATTGGGTTCGAACAGGCAGTTTCAGTTTTTAGCGTATTTGGTTTCCGGCTTTGGCTTTGCGTTTAGGTTCAACCAACTTCCAGTTAATCCTTTTTCGTTACAATCTCATAGGTATCGCTGGCAATTACAAGTTCTTCATTGGTTGGAACCACCAGCACTTTCACTTTTGAGTCGGGAGTTGAAAGGATTACTTCCTTGCTCTTCAACTTATGGTTCAGCTCTTCATTGAACTTCACACCCATGAATTCCAAATCCTTCATCACCACTGAGCGGGAAATATAATCGTTTTCGCCAACGCCACCGGTAAAGATAATAATGTCAACGCCGCCCATAGCAGCAGCATAAGCCCCAACGTATTTCTTAATGCGGTATTGATACATTTGCAACGCAACACTTGCCCGGTGATTTCCTTCTTCGGCAGCTTTTTCAACATCGCGCATATCTGACGAGATGCCCGAAATGCCCAGAATTCCACTGTGCTTGTTAAGCAGGGTGTTCACAGTGGCCATGTCAATTTCTTCTTTGTTGGCAATATGAAGCACCGCTCCAACATCCAGATCGCCGCAGCGGGTTCCCATGATCAAGCCTTCCAACGGGGTCATACCCATGCTGGTATCAAGCGATTTGCCATCCTTAATAGCTGCAATAGAAGCACCGTTGCCGAGATGGCAGGTAATTATTTTTTGGGTCTTAAAATCAACCTTTAGCATTTCGCAGGCCCGCTGTGAAACATAACGGTGGCTCGTGCCATGAAAGCCGTAGCGGCGGATTTTATACTTATCGTAGAGTGAATATGGAATACCATAGAGGTAAACATAATTGGGCATGGTTTGGTGAAATGCGGTGTCAAACACGCCAACCTGCTGAATATCAGGCAAAAGGCGGGTAATGGAATAAATACCTTCAAGGTTTGGCGGATTGTGCAAGGGTGCGAGGTCAATGCATTCTTCGAGGGCTGCTACAACCTCCGGAGTGATGGCAACGCTGTCGCCGAACATTTCGCCGGCGTGTACCACGCGGTGGCCTACAGCATTGATTTCATTTATACTTTTGATTGAGCCGAATTTTTCGCTTACAAGCACGCCAAGCAGATACTCAATGCCTGTTTGGTGATCCAGTATTTCTCCTTCAAGTTTGGTTTCAACACCATCGTTGCGCTGGTGTTTGATCAATGAGCCTTTAAGCCCGATCTTGTCAACCAGGCCTTTGGCAAGCACTTCCTGCGAGGGCATTTCGAACAGTTGATATTTAATAGAGGAGCTTCCGCAATTCAATACAATAATTTTCATAGTTCTAAGAGATTATCTTGTTAATAAGCCGGTTCAAAGGCTTAAATCAATTTTATTGTTCCCGGCCCAGTTTATGGATCGGACCTTTTTTACTCGTTTTTTTATCATCAATATATTTGTAGAACCCTTCGCCGGTGCGGCGTCCAACCATGTTTGCCCTGACCAGGCGTTTTATAATTGGCGATGGCTTGTACTTCTGCTCTCCAAATTCGAGGTAAAGGTTTTCCATCCATTTCAATACTTTGTCCAGGCCAATTATGTCGCACATTTCAAAAGGGCCATTCTGTAATCCGGAAGTTTCCCGCATGATTTCATCAATATCGCTTACGGTGGCAACACCTTCCATCAATATTTCGCAGGCCTCGTTGATGATTGGAACCAACATCCTTGTGCTTACATTTCCTGACGACTCATTTACATGAACCAGCTTTTTCCCGATCATCATACCAAACTTGCTGATCAGCTCAACGGTTTTATCATTGGTATAAACGCTGCGAACCGTTTCAATAATCTTAACCTTGTTTACCGAACCAAAAAAGTGCAGGCCAATTGCCCTTTCGGGATTCTTAAGCACGGAGGCAATTTCGCTGATCATCAATGTGGCAGTATTTGAAGCGATCACGGTTTCAATGGGAACAGCTTCTTCAATATTTTTGAATATCTGCTGTCGCAGGTCAAGACTGGTTCCTTTCTTTTTGGTGTTCACAGTCTCAAGTACTATATCACAATCGCTGATGCTTTTATAATCCACCGATCCCTTGATGCGGGAAAGAATAAGTTTCTTTTCGGTATTGGTAAGGCCCCATTTGTTGATACGTGCATCCAGCAAACGGTTCAGGCGGTTAAACACCTCTTCCAGCCTTTCCTGGCTAACATCCACGAAGGCTACTTCGATGCCTGACTGGCTCACAAGAATGGCAATTTCCTGGCCCATAGCGCCACAGCCGACAATACCAACTTTTTGTAAAGTTTTCTTTGAATTGACAGTTCTGCTCAAACTGAAATCTTCTAATCTGTCGCTCATTTTATAAAAATATTTTTAGGTTGAAAAAATAACAATCATTTTACGCCGGCTGCCTGGTTGGCTGTGATGGCAATTAGGTTCACAATATCGCTCACCGAACAGCCACGGCTAAGGTCGTTGATAGGGGCTGCAAGCCCTTGCAATACCGGGCCAATGGCTTCCGCACCGGCCAGGCGCTGGACAAGTTTATAGGCAATGTTTCCGGATTGCAGATCAGGGAAAATCAACACATTTGCTTTGCCGGCAACATGACTTCCCGGCGCTTTATGCATACCAACAGATTCAACAATTGCCGTATCGGATTGCATTTCACCGTCAATTTCAAGTGTGGGATCCATCTCGCGGGCAATTTTAGTGGCGCTGATCACTTTATCGCAAAACGGATGTTTTGCCGAACCTTTGGTTGAAAAACTCAGCATGGCCACCCGTGGTTCGATACCGGCAATATTTCTTGCAGTTTGTGCCGTGCTTACAGCAATCTGTGCGAGTTCAGCGTCCGTTGGATCGGGATGAACAGCACAATCGGCAAAAACCAGTAAGCCATCAGGAACGTGCTTATGCTCCTTGAAAATCATTATGAATGCACCAGAAACAACGCTGATGCCAGGAAGTGTTTTCACAATCTGGAAGGCTGGTCGCAAAACATCTCCGGTAGCATTGCCGGCACCGGCTACTTCGCCGTCAGCTTCACCTTTCTTGATCAATAAAGTAGCGAGATAGAGCGGATCTTCAACCAGTTGTAAAGCTTGTTCTAAGGTTAGGCCTTTGCTTTTCCGGATTTCGAAAAGCATATCAGCAAATTCCTGTTTTCGAGGATTATTTTTGGGATTGATGATCATTGCTTTGGCAATGTTTTCCAGTCCCCATTCACTGGCCAGTTCAAAAATCTTTTCAGGATCGCCAAGCAAAATTATCTTAGCAATCTGCTCTTTAAGAATAAAATCAGCGGCTTTCAGTGTTCGTTCTTCAGTTCCTTCGGGGAGCACTATCGTTTTTCCGGCTTGCCTGGCTTTGTTCCGGATGCTTTCCATTAATCCCATACGAGCGGCTTTTGTTTAGTGTAGTTGATGATAGGGTAAAATATAAATAGTGTGCAAATTTAGGGTTTATTAAGATGTGAACTATATCAAAGCCTTGCTTTTGTGAAGAA
Source organism: Bacteroidales bacterium (assembly GCA_014860575.1). Classification (NCBI taxonomy): domain Bacteria; kingdom Pseudomonadati; phylum Bacteroidota; class Bacteroidia; order Bacteroidales; species Bacteroidales bacterium. The sequence continues at coordinate 34,546 of JACZJK010000050.1, read as the reverse complement.
TTTATCCCCTGGCAGGATTAGGCAGTCATGAATCTTATGTTACTTTTGTAGCGCATTTTTACCACACCAAAAGTATTGTTAACCAGAAAGCTACAAAGCAATAATGGCGCAGGACTCAATTTTCCAATATCCATATCAGATAATACCAAAAGAGATCTATGAGCCTGCTTACCAGGATACGGCATCTTTTCAAGTGGATTTTATAGTTGCGATCCCAGGGCCATTGCCGGTGAGTACACATTTTGATATTAATCCGGCAAGACCCGACAAGGGCACGAAACGGAATGAATATGAATATGACTGGATCACGGTAATACTTGTTGCCTGCTTCCTGGTATTTACATTTGCAAAGCATAATTATTCGAGGCGCATGGGCCAATTGCTCAAGGCATGTTTTGTTCCACGTGCAGTTGCCCACCTTTATCGCGAAGGCAATCCATTCAACGAACAGGTTACGCTCGCGCTGGGAACCATATACCTGCTGCTGTCATCATTGTTCATTTATATTGTTCTCAGTCATCTCAACCTGCTGCCAACAGGCCTTGTCCATAATGAGTGGCTTTATGTTGCTATTCTGGCTTCCAACGCTGTTTATTGGTTGGTAAAAGCAATGGCTAGCCGGGCATTGGCCCATATCTTTAAAACCTACGATGCTACTGGCAACTACTTGCTAAATAATTTACTATTCAATCTTTCTGCAGGAATTTTCTTTTTGCTTATTCTGCCGGTGGTTGTTTATACCGGCTCCACATTAGTCCTCGAAATTTCGCTTATTGCAACGTTAGTGATCACCATCTATAAGGTTTTCAGGGGAATTCTTGTAGGTTTATCTATTTCCAGCTTCCCGCTTTTCTTTTTGTTTTTATACGTTATCATGCTGGAAGTTGCGCCATTGCTTATACTGGCCAAATTTTTCAATGCAGGCATATGACCGGCTTCGCAACCAGGCTGAATTACACTTTAGTCCACTACCTTTGCAGCCGATAATATTTTTTTAGGATACCTACAGTTGAGATTCTACAATGCCTAAGTTTACCCGAAGCGAACGCCTGCGAAGTCAGACGCTGATACAATCCCTTTTCACACAAGGGCGTTCTTTCTATGTGTCACCCTTTAAGGTTGTTTGGATGGCAACAGAAACGGTGGATTCGCCTCCGGCACAAATCCTTATCAGCATTCCAAAGAAAACTTTTAAGCATGCGGTGACCCGAAACCTTCTCCGCCGTCGGATCAGGGAGATATACAGGAAAAACAAGTCCGATTTCTATCAGCAATTGGTTCAAATGAACAGGAACTGCCTGTTTGCGTTGATATATACCGGAAGGGAGGTAATGGCTTCATCAGTGCTTGAGCCAAAAATAATTATAACTTTACAGCGTTTAATCCAGGAAAATGTCAAGACTGTTGGGTAAGTTTTTTATTTTGTTGATCCGTTTTTATCAATACGCTATTTCACCTCTCCTGATGTCTTCATGCCGTTATACGCCATCATGCTCGGTCTACGGAGCGGAAGCCATAAAGAAACACGGGCCTTTCAAAGGAGGATGGCTTACCCTGAAACGTCTGGCATCATGCAATCCCTGGGGCGGGAGCGGTTACGATCCGGTTCCCTGAAAAACGAAAAATTAAAATACAATCAGTATCATGGACATAATATTAAGAAAAGTAAAATCCGGAACCAGAACCGCTTACCTGGTTCTAATAGCTTTATTACTTCAAACAAGCCTGTTGGGTCAGGCCAGAAGTGATTTTGAAGTTGCCAAGAACCTCGATATCATGGCTACGCTTTACCGTACACTCAACAGCAACTACGTTGACGACCTCCAGCATGGCGAACTCTTTGAAACAGCCATCGTATCAATGCTTGAATCATTGGATCCATACACCAACTACATCCCTGAATCACAGCGTGAAGATTATCTTTTTATGACCACCGGTCAATATGGTGGCATAGGTGCTTTGATCCAGCAGAGAAAAGATTATGTAGTTGTAAGTGAACCATACGAGGGAGCCCCGGCGCAAAAAGCCGGTTTGATTGCAGGCGACAAAATCCTTGAAATCAATGGACAGAGTGCAAAGGGCAAATCGGTGTCGGATGTAAGTTCTATTTTGAAAGGCCAACCCGGAACCGACCTGGAATTACTTATCGAGCGAAAAGGCGTAAAAGAACCTGTCCTTGTTTCTTTAACCCGCGAAAATGTTAAAATTGACGATATCCCCTATTTCGGATTTCTCGAAAACAACATTGCATATATCAACCTCTCAGGGTTCACACAAAGCGCTTCCGCTGATGTGAAAAAAGCCTTCCAGGACTTACAAAGCCAAACAGAACTCAATGGATTGATCATTGACCTGAGGGGCAATGGAGGTGGATTGTTGTCGGAGGCAGTTGATATCGTCGGGATGTTTGTACCCTCGGGCGAAACAGTTGTAAGCACACGTGGCAAGCTCCAGGAATCGAACAGGGTTCACAAAACCACTTCACAACCAGACGATTTGGATATTCCTATCGCCGTGCTTGTTGACAATAACTCCGCATCCGCTTCTGAAATCGTAGCCGGAGCCTTGCAAGACCTCGACCGGGCGGTGGTAATCGGGCAACGCACGCTCGGAAAGGGACTGGTTCAAAATGTGATCCCACTAACTTACAATACCAGTCTGAAAGTTACAGTAGCCAAGTATTACATTCCCAGCGGCCGTTGCATTCAGGCCATTGATTACTTTCATAAAGATGAAAATGGCGATCATATTGTAATCCCCGATTCGCTGAAAACAGCATTTACAACCCGCAATGGCCGCACGGTATATGAATCTGCCGGTATTGAACCCGATGTGTTGGTTGAACCCCGTACACTCAGCAATATTTCAAGAGAACTGATTACTAATTACATGATCTTTGATTTTGCGAACCAGTTTTATCTGGACAACAATACAATAGCCCCAGCCGGGGAGTTTGAGATTACAGATGCGATATATGAAGAATTCAAATCCTTTGCTGCAGCGGGAAAATTAGATTATCAGACTGATAGCGAAGAAGTTCTTGAAGAGTTGAAGCTTGTGATAGAAGAAGAAAGCAATAATGAAAACGTGCTGGCAATGATCCAGTCCATCGAGAAGGAAATAAGCAATAGCAAAGCCAATGATCTGGAAACCTTCAGCCCTGAAATAAAGGACATTCTGCGATCGGAAATAATTTCGCGCTACTACTTTCAGCGCGGAAGGGTCATCTCCGCTTTGCCAAAAGACCGTGCTGTGAAAAAAGCCCTTGAAGTACTGCAAGATCAGGAACAATACATGAATGTAACTGGTAATGGTTCAACACTTCCTTTGAAGGAAAAAGGTTGACAACCTTACACTGTGCAAGACTATTCAATTTGGGAAAATGGGTAACTGATTCCATCAGCGATGAAACAAAATACCATTAAGATTAACATTACCGAGTTCAGTAATGCTGCCGAACTCCCTGCACAGGATCAGGAATTGGTAAAGCTTGCATTTGAAGCCACCAATAAGGCTTACGCACCTTACTCCCGTTTTACAGTAGGCGCTGCATTGCGGCTTCATAACAATGTTGTGGTGAGTGGCAACAACCAGGAAAATGCCGCCTATCCTTCTGGGCTTTGCGCCGAAAGGGTAGCGATGTTTTATGCTGCTTCACAATATCCGGATCAGGCCATTGATACCATTGCCGTTGTTGCCAGGGCCGATGGCATTGATTTGCCGGAGCCTGCTACTCCCTGTGGTTCGTGCCGGCAGGTTATGGCCGAATACGAACAACTTCATAAAACAAACCTCCGCGTAATCATGGCAACGGAATCGGGGAAAACCATTCTTGTTGAAGGCATGGAAAATCTGTTGCCACTGGCGTTTGAGGGGAAGCATTTGAAGAAAGGCTAGAAGGCTGAGGCTAAGGAAAAGACAGAGGCAGAGGCAGCGATAGAAGTAAATTTGTAGTTTAGTATTAACACTAACAATATCGTGGCCAAATTCGTAAATCGTCATTCATAATTCATCATTCGTAAATCGTAAATCACAACATTCAATGAAACACTATTACCCCTACCCTATTTTAATTCTGTGTTTGATTTTAATGAGCAGTACACTTGCTGCTGAAAAACCGGCTTACCAGCTTTATAATGCAAAAGGCAAAAACGCGAAGTATTCAAAACTTATCAAGGAAGCCGAAGACGCTGATATCATTCTTTTTGGTGAGCAGCACAACAATCCAATCAGTCATTGGCTGCAACTGGAAGTAAGCAAAGACTTGCATTCAATTTATGGTGAGAACCTGGTATTGGGCGCCGAAATGTTTGAAGCTGACAATGCACTCATCCTGCAGGAGTATGTTTCCGATGCGATCCGTACAAGAAATTTTGAAGCGGAAGCCAAATTATGGCCCAACTATAAAACAGACATCAAACCATTGATTGAATTTGCCCGTGAAAACAAGCTGGATTTTATTGCTACAAATGTTCCGAGGCGTTACGCGGCTGCAGTAAATTTTGGTGGATTTGAAGCCCTTGAAGAACTCAGCGATGAAGCCAGATCATTCATTGCACCGCTACCCATCGCTTTTGATCCTGAACTGCCTCAATACATAAAAATGGCAGAAATGATGGGCGGGCAAATGGGTGAGCATGCCAACAATAACATCGTGAAAGCCCAGGCGCTGAAAGATGCGACCATGGCGCATTTTATCCTGAACAATTACGAACCTGGCAAAGTATTTCTGCATTTCCACGGCAGCTTTCATTCCGATTATTATGAAGGCATTATGTGGTACCTGCTGCAACAAAACCCGGACTTGAAAATCCTCACCATCGCCACAATAGAATCAGATAGTGTTGATGAATTTCCTGAAGACCAGCAAGGAATTGCAGACTACGTGATTGTTACACCCGGTTCAATGACGAAAACGCATTAAGATTTCGGATTAACGTTTTCGGGTTTCGGATTTGATTTTGAACTCCTATTGTCCGGCTAAAACCTTTGTGTATCCACTACGTGGAAAAAATAGAAATAGCAAACTGTATATCTACAATACTTTATCCGCTAAGCGGAACTCATCTTGCTGCAACGCAGATTCGCTGTATGCGATAGAGTATTGTAGCATAAAGCAACCCAATTAATACAAATACCTCGTAGAGGTTTCACAATTAAAGGTATTTAGTTGGTTCACCAATATTTTATCGGACAACGAGACTATTCACAAAACACAATAAAAATGCTTATGAAAGCCGCACATAGCGAGAAATAGCATTAGACGATTGTATTGCTAAGCTATTGTCAATGACTGAAAAAGTAAATCTCAGCCAGTGATTTCACTGAGCGGTCGGCATAAAATTCGGAAGGATGGAAAATACGGTAGAATCCACCATCCATTGGGTTTTCTGGCACAGCAAGAATATGCATCACCTGATCGGTTCGGTTGAAAAGTTCGCTGTAACTGTAAACCGATCTGTAGCCATCAAGCCCGGCAAAGCAAACCAAACCGTGGCGGTTCAATTCCGGGTCAAAAAAATCAATTGAACCTTCAAGCAACTTGCTGAGCAAAGGCCCCTGGAAATATCTGGCTGCATGATACCCCATGCCCATTCCGTAAAAGCTGGAATAGTATCGTGTGTAAGCGTCTTCATCTTCGATCATTGGTATGCTTGCGATTTGCTGATCGTCTTGCATCACCTGGATTTCCTGGCTATACAGAGGTTCAAGATCACGGTTGATCACATACTCCTTTTTATCAAAAGAATAAACCGTGATTTTAACCGGGTCAACCAGCACACGATAAGCAAACAGATCGTTGGCGGCAACCACCTTCCAGGTGTCGCCGGTTTCGTAATTCACTTCTTTGCGGTAAGGCACAATCGGGGCTGCTTCGGTAGCAATAATGATCTGATGCGGATTATTGGTATGAAAAATCTCCGACCAGCTAAAAGAAACTCTTTCCCCGGTAGCGTTCTCAATCACAACATACAGATCAATGGCCGGACGAAAAACCTCTGCATTTTTCTTTTCGTGATTGAACGGATGCAACAGATCAAACAATGAATAACCCCGGTAGCGGTAAGCTCCGATAAAGTTAATTCCACTTTCTGCATCATAAAGTGATTCCTTGATAAAAACCTCCTGTTTGTAATGATTATCGAGATTAATCTCTCCGGGCGTTTTCACCTCGCCTTCAACTGTGAGTGTTCCTGTTTTCAGGCTGACTTCTTTGGTTTGATGAAAAAGGCTGTTGCCATCGGTAGCCATTGTTTTGGTGGCTCCAGTAATGGCATCAGCAACAGCATCGGGTAAAAGATTGCAGGATTGGAGGAAGAGCGCCGAAAGCAGCAGAAGAAATAAGTAGCGTTTCATTTTCAATACTTTAGTGTGAATTCTTCGGATTATAAGTCAGGATGCAAAGTTGCACAAATTCCTTATTGTGAATGGTTGTTTAGCTTTTCAAAATGAATATAAGCTCAAAGATCATCCTGAAACGACGCTTTTATTACAAGTAATTTATTAAACAAATTCCTCAAAAAACAGTTGATAGGAACAGTTAAGCCACCATTTATTGAAACCCACATGAAACCCGCTCATCTGATTTTGTTCATTACTCTGCTTTCTCTTTATTCATTACCCTTATTGTCTCAGGATAAGAATACGCATTCTGATAGTCATAAGCATGATTCTCATAATTATCATGTTGGTGTGGGAATTGCCGGGTCAAAAATTCTTGCTGAAAGTACATTGGCTCCCGGATTTCATCTGCACATAGTCCGTCAATTTGGCCATCATAATCAATGGGGGATGGGATTGGGTTATGAGGTAATTGCTGACAAGCACTGGCATCATGGCTTAAACCTGCTTTTTAATTACAGGCCTGCGAGGTTCTTGTCCTTGCTTGCCGGGCCAGGACTTGCTGTTGCCAGTCATGAAGGTAAAACTGAGATTTTACCAGCCTTTCATACCGAGGCTGTGTTTGAATTTAATTTAAGAGGTTTGCATATTGGCCCCATGATAGGTTACGGCCTCGATACCGAAGACAGCCATTTTTCTGTTGGCATTCATCTAGGCTTAGGATTCTGACACAATTATTCAAGATTCAAGATTTCATATTTAAGATTCAAGATTGAGGGAACGGAAGGGATGCAAGCCCGATTCGGGGGAATTTATTCAAGATTACAAAGTTGAGATTCAAGATTAGGAACTGCAAGGGATGCAAGCCCGCAGTAGCGGAATGGCAGCCCTTGTTTCAATTTTTGAACCACATAGAAACATAGTCACATAGAAATCACATAGTTTTAATTTTTATCCGTGCATTCTTGTCTATGAATTAATGCGTGTATTCAATAAAATCATCCGTAAATCCACCGCGGCGGACAAGTTGTGTGGCAACCTTATCATTCGTGAATCCGTGGCAAACCTAATTATCCGTGCATCCACCACGGCGGACACGTCCGTGGCAACCAAAAGCGTCGAAGACGCCAATCTATGATTGAATCCTGGTTCACACTAAACCACTTTCAATTTCACACAAATTCTTTCTGGCGAAATCAATGTTTTGAGCATTATCAGATAAAACCATCAGGATATCATTGGCTTCAATAATTGTGGATCCATCGGGAATGATAAACTCATTTTCGCGATGAATCATCGTAACGATGGTTGATTTTGGAAAATGCAACTCCACAATCCGACGCCCAACGGCACAACCATTTTCGGGAATCAGTATCTCATCCATCACAGTTTTATGGTTCTCAAAAAGCAATGTTTCAACTGATGTTTTGACTTTTGCCCTTTCGGGAATAGCAACCCGCAGCCATTTGGCAACTGTTGAGAGTGTTGTGCCCTGTATCAGAACAGAAGTAACTGAAACAAAAAATACAATATTGAAAATCATTTCTGACTTATCAATTCCTGCAATCAATGGATAAGTGGCAAAAACAATAGGCACTGCGCCGCGCAGGCCAACCCACGAAATATAGAGCTTTTTTCTGAACTTAATCCTGAAAGGAAGCAGGCTTAGATAAACACTCAGTGGTCGTGCAAAAAGAATTAAAAACACTGAAATGATCAAACCTATACCAGCAACAGGAAGCACATGTGAGGGAAAGACCAGCAACCCAAGTGTAAGAAACAAAATGATTTGCATAAGCCATGCCATAGCATCAAACATCTTGAGTATGGTTTTCTTATGAATAAAGTCCTTATTCCCAATATAAACGGCGCAAATATAAACAGCAAGAAAGCCATTGCCCTGTAGAAAATCGGTAGCTGAAAATGTTAAAAGCATCAGAGCAATTACGAGTACCGGATACAGGCCTTCAAAAACAAGTTTAATCCTGTTAATCAAAAAAATACTTGCTTTGGCGAACACAAAACCCAGGCCTGCGCCAATCAACATCTGTTTCAAAAATAAAGGTATGATCATGACAAGGCTTTGATCCTGGTTAACTACAAGGCTGAGCATGGCAATAGTAAGAAAGTAGGCCATCGGATCATTGCTACCGCTTTCAAATTCAAGTGTTGGGCGCAAATTACTTTTGAGCGCTATTCTTTTCGACCTCAAAATGGAAAAAACCGCAGCAGCATCAGTCGAAGAAACAATGGCGCCCAACAGCAGGCCTTCGTAGATAGTGAAATCAGTCACCAACCAGACAAACACGCCCAGGAAGGCAGCAGTGAAAAGCACTCCCAGCGTTGACAGCGAAACGCCGTGCCATATGATCGGCCTTATATATTTCCAATCGGTATCCAGTCCGCCGGAAAACAATATAAAACAGAGGCACACAACACCGATATACTGCGCCAGCTTCGGATCGTCAAAATTAATACCTCCAAGGCCTTCTGAACCGGCCAGCATGCCGATAAGGAGAAACAATATCAGGGTAGGAAACCCAAATCGGTAAGAGGTTTTGCCTGCAATGATGCTAACAAGAAGCAGAAGTGATCCGATCAGAAGATATGTACCAAGTGATAAATCCATAGAATATTACTAACTAAAAGCGCTTCAATAAACTTTCGCTAAAATAGGCATTTTCATGTTTTACCGCACCATTACCATGCATCAATTCGGTTATTCAAGATTTCAAATTTGAGATCCAAGATTAGGAACTGCAAGGGATGCAAGCCCGCAGTAGCGGGCTTGCATCCCTTGTTTACATAGTCATATAGAAATCACATAGTTTTAATTTTTATCCGTGCATCCTTGACTATGAATTAATCCGTGTATTCAATAAAATCATCTGTGAATCCGCTGCGGCAGACAAGTTCCGTGGCAACCTTTTCATCCGTGAATCCGTGGCAATATTTCATTCGTGCATTCGTGGCAAACCTATTTATCCATGCATCCGCTTGGCCAGACAAATTCCATAGCAACAAATTCATCCGTGAATCCGCAACGGCGGCGGACAAGTTCCGTGGCAACTCCACCTGAATGATACCGGTACAATTGGGCTGCAAAATGCCTTGTAAGTTATTTAATGTTACATTCTGATCCCTCGTAAATTTATTGATCCATATTTATCTCGTGCAAAATATAAATACATACTTTTGTCCGATGCTTTGATATGATTGCGTGATCCTAAATACCTTAACCACAATGAGAAACAAGCTTAAATTAAAAATCCTGGCGGGTTTCATGCTACTGCTGGCATTGCTTATTGTCGCCGGAACGATTTCAATAATTGAATTTATAAAACTCAGCCGCTCGGTTAACTCACTGATTGAAGATAATTATAAGACAATAGAGGCTTCACGGACTATGCTTGAAGCATTGGAACGGAAAGATAGCGGAGTGCTGCTTTTCCTCCTCGATCAGAACGACGATGGAAGGGAAATCATCAGCTCGGCAGACAGCACCTTTAATGATGCGTTTAAAATAGCTGTAAATAATATTACTGAAACCAATGAAGGCGAGTATCTTGAGAATATTTCCAGGCTTTCCAACATCTTTTCATCCAAAGTTGAACTGGCAGTATCGGTTCAAGCAAACGAAGGCCGCATTAATTTTTATCATTCTGAAGTGTACTTTACTTTTATTGATGTGAAACATGCCGTAAATGAATTAATGACGCTGAATCAAAACAAAATGTACGCTGAAGCATCGCTGCTCAGGGAAAAATCGTATAGGGCAATCATGCCGGGAATAGTGGCAATTATTGGTGCTGGATTTTTTTCATTGATCCTTAGCTTTTTTATCTCAAGGTATTATGTTTCTCCTCTGAGCAGCCTTGCGCAGGCAATCAGGAAGTTTCACCCAAGTGAAAAGCAGCTAAGCTCTGATTTAAAATCGGATGACGAGATAAAGAAAATTGAAGTGGAAGTGAATCATCTCATTGCAAGACTTACAAAATAACAGGATGAGCAATAGCAATTTCATTCGCCCAGAGATTATTATAAAGTTTAACGGATATGTACTGCTCTTTAATGCAGTGTTTCTACTTCTGGCAGCATCTATTTCATTCTTCAATACTGAAACATCAGCGTTGCCGCTGCTTTTCAGTGGACTTATCTGCATAATTTTTGGATTATTTCCGTTTATCTTCGTCGAAGACCAGGATGATATAACTTTTCAGGAGGGCTTGGTGATTGTTGCTTCCAGTTGGTTGATTACCTGCCTGATTGGTATGCTACCATACGTAATGTGGGGCGGTGAGTTCAGTCTCATCAACGCCTGGTTCGAAAGCGTTTCCGGGTTCACAACTACGGGTTCATCCATTCTTAATGATATAGAGCGTCTGCCTGGTGGGCTGCTTTTCTGGCGCTCTTCCACGCATTGGATAGGGGGAGTTGGTGTGATCATGTTTGTTCTGCTCATTTTACCTCATGCAGCAAGTTCACGGCTCACCTTGCTTAACGCTGAAATGAGCGAACTCTCGAAATACAATTTCCGGTATAAAGCCCGTAAAATTATCCGGATTCTGGCTATTGTTTATGTTGGCCTTACACTTGCGGAAACCCTGGCACTTTTTGCATCTGGTATGACTCTTTTTGATGCCATCAACCATTCATTCGCCACCATAGCCACAGGAGGATTTTCAACCAAAAATCTTAGCATTGCTCATTTCGACAATCTGGGCATTGAATACATCCTCATTTTCTTCATGGTCTTGTCCGGTCTTCATTTTGGCCTGTTATACAGGACCTTTACCTTTCAAAAAGAAAATATTTTCACATCTGCCACCGTAAGGAATTTTGTCTTTATCCTGTTCCTGGGTGTCATATTGGTATCAGCTAAGTTATACATTACAGGCGTTTACGATTTCTGGAATTCCATACGCTATGGCGCATTTCAGGTGGTATCGCTTGGCACTACAACAGGTTTCGCCAATGCCGATAGTGCCCATTGGCCTGCATTCACCCATATCATACTTATTTACTTTACTATTCAATGCGCAATGGTGGGTTCAACATCTGGAGGATTGAAATTCGACAGGGTTTTATTATTCTTCAAATCACTAAAAAAGCAGCTCATATTGTTGCAACATCCCAAAGCTGTGGTTGTCGTTAAGTTGAATAGCCGGAATATAAGTGATAATCTTGAAGCCCTGACTCTCGTTTTTATTATACTCTACCTGTTCACACTGTTCATGACAACCCTGGTTCTTACATTTTTTGATGTAGACCTTTATACTGCTTTTACTGCATCTGTTGCAACAATCGGAAATGTGGGCCCTGGCTTTGGCGAAGTAAGTTCGCTGGCAAATTATTCCACAATTCCTGGTATAGGAAAGTTCATGCTAAGCATTAATATGATCCTTGGCCGTCTTGAAATTTTCAATATTATCGCCTTACTCATGATCAGAAAAAGCAGTGTTTAGAGTCTATATTTCTCCGTTTCAGAGAATGACTCTTCGGGGAGAAGTTGGCAATAGGCAATGAGCATTTGGCAAAAAAACAAACAAACTACGAAACATAAAAACAGTCTCACTGCATTACTGCATCACAAAAAATGCGATCCTTTCCCAACGGGAGTTAGTCTCGAACCCCCAGCTAAGCTGCTCATAAATATTAAAAACATATCTAAGAGTTTATATTTGTCTTACATTTGCATTTTATCAGCAATTTCCTACAAATTTCAACTAACAATCATGATGGCTAAATTAATCATCCCGGCAATCCTCTTAATCATTTTGGTTAATAGCAGCGATGCCCAAAACACAGTCCAAAATTCCTCGGAACAGCATTCGGGAATAACTACAGCAACCGATGGTTCTGTTATTTTTACAGTTTTATCAGTAAGCAATGGAGCAACCTACTCTCCAAAAAATGTTTTTGCTGTATGGATCAAAGATGCTAATGGAAATTTTGTGATCAGCCGGAAAGTTATGGCCGCATCGCGAAAAGTGCACCTTGTAAAGTGGATGGCTTCTTCGGGTAATAACAGCGTAGGTGCTATTACCGGAGCTACCCTGCCAAGCCATCAGTTTCATACAATTAGCTGGGATTGCCGTAATCAGGCCGGCGAACTGGTGCCCGACGGAGTTTATGAAGTCTGGGTGGAATATACCAGCAGAAATTCTGCGAATGGAGGTGATTTAGGACCCTTTACCCATGTTAGTTTTGAAAAGGGAACTTCGGTGCTTTCCGTTGATTTTCCAGATGAAGCGTATTTTAAGGATATGAATTTACAATACAGTCCTTCCAATGTTGGTCTTGAAGAAGGCTTGTCAGACAAAATGAAATGGAAAGCATTTCCCAATCCTTCAGCTGAAGGTATTCATTTCAGTTTTGACGCACCTGGAAGCGGATTCCTGAATGTCACCATTTATGATCTTGAGGGTAAAAGGATATTGGAACTCATTGACGAGCACATTGAGCAGCAATCCTATTCGTTTTACTGGGATAGCAGGGAGGCAGGTTATACACAGGTAGCTCCAGGGGTTTATCTGGTTAGGGTTATTTTTGATAGTAAAATGTTTGAACAGAAAGTAATTTTGATTCGATAGTTTTTCAGATACATCGCTCCTTTTTCAAGGTAATGCGCTTTTAAGAACTAAAGCTTAATGATGATAAACACAATAATTACCTCAACACAAGTCTATAACCATCCGCTTGAAGTGGTCTGGAGAGCCTTATCGGAAGAAAGCGAACTGAGAAAATGGTTTTTCCCGGTGCAGCATTATCAATTTGAAAAAGAGCGGGAATTCAGGTTTTATGAAAGTGAAGACTCGAACCGCTTCCTGCACAGATGCAGGTTCACGGAGATTATTCCAATGCAGTTAATCGCTTATACCTGGGAGTTTCCGGAGTTTTCTTCGGGAATTTCTCTTGTGCAATGGCAGCTTGAGCAAATGGGCGATCAAACACGGCTTACGCTGACACATTCCGGTCTTGAAGCCTTTGCCGAAGCGGGTGACGATTTTAAACCTGAGAACTTTCAGTTTGGCTGGGATCATTTTGTGCATGATGTGCTGAGGCTTTATCTGAATGGAATAGAAAAACTGGTTTTTAAAACCACTATAAAGGCGAATGCTGAAAAAATCTGGGAAACTTTGTGGGACAAGGAAACCTACAAACAGTGGACTGAGCCATTTACCATCGGTTCATACTATGATGGTGAGATTCAAACCGGAAACCGAATTCATTTCCTTACTCCAGAAGGCCACGGAATGTACAGCAATGTTGCCTTTGTAAAAGATAATGAACATGTTGTTTTGCAACATATTGGTGAGATGGCCGGTTTTGAGGAACTGCCTCCCGACGAAAAAACATTGAAATGGACGGGAAGTTGTGAATCTTACCAGCTCCTTAGTGCTGATAATGGAATGCTGCTGCGGGTGGAGGTTGATACCGATGCGACCCACCTCACTGCAATGAATGAGATTTTTCCTGTTGCATTACAAAGACTTAAAGAAATTTGCGAAAAGGATTGAACCGTGCATAAAATTGTATCACCCTGGCAAGACGAACTGGAAATCTTACGTTCCATTATCATTAAAACCAGTCTTACGTCTGAGATTAAGTGGGGTATGGAGATTTTTACCTGGAATGGAAAACGCGTTGTGGGTTACCTGGGTTTCAAGAATTTCTTTTCCTTGTGGTTCTATAACGGGGTGTTTTTGAGCGATAAATACAAGGCACTGGTCAATGCGCAGGAAGGTAAAACAAAAGCCCTGCGCCAATGGAGGTTTACTTCATCCAGCGAAATTGATGAAGAAAAAATCCTTGAATACATTAACGAAGCTATTGAAAATGAAAAAGCCGGAAGGGTATGGAAACCTGAAAAGTCAGGTCAGTTAGAGATTCCGGAACTCATGCATGCCAGTTTTGAACAGGATCATAACCTGAAGTCAGCTTTTGAGAATCTAACCCCATACAAGCAAAAGGAATATATTGAATTCCTTGAATCAGCCAAACGTGAAGAAACCAAACTTTCCCGCCTGAACAAGATTAAACCGATAATTTTGAGTGGGCTTGGTTTGTATGATAAATACAAATAAACAAAGTGTTGGTATTCGAGCTAAAAGTCGCTACAACTGCACCAGCAGCACTTCCTTCTTTCCATCCCGCATAACTTCTACAACCACGGTTTCGCCGGCTGTGAGCGCATTGAGGCGGGCCATGTACTCATAAATATTGCCCACCGGCGAGCCATTCATGCCAATGATCACATCACCTTTCAGGATGCCGGCACGGGCTGCCGGTCCACCATTTCTAACGCCATCAACTCCCAATCCGTTTTTTGATGATGCCACGTCAGGGATGATTCCAAGCGTTATCTTGTAACCCCGTCCATGTCCGCGCCGGGCCATTGCACCGCTTTCGGTAAAAGTCAGGGCTTCATCCATATTGGCAATGTGGCTGGCAATATCAAAAACAAATTCCTGGATTGCAACCAAACCCGAAGTGTTTAAGCGATCCCAGGTATCAAGCGGTGTATGGTAATCTTCGTGTGGACCAGTTGTAACAAATAAAACCGGTATTGAAGAAGCATAAAATGCCGCGTGATCAGAAGGACCGTAACCATCCGGCTGACGGTTGAGCGTGAAGGGAAGTCCAGCTTCCAGTTTAGAAAGGATTTCATCAAATTCTGCTGCGGTTCCGGTTCCACCAACGGTAAGCACGTTTTCATCTTTCAGCCGCCCAATCATGTCAAGGTTGATCATGGCTTTGATCTGGTTCGCAGGAACAGGGGCATTTTCAACAAAATACTTCGAACCCACCAATCCCATTTCCTCTGCCCCGAAAGCCACAAATATCACACTGCGGATAAAATCCGTATTATCAGCCGCGAACCTAGAGGCAACCTCCAGCAATGCAGCAACTCCGGAAGCATTGTCATCAGCACCATAATGAACTGCAATGGAGTCTGGCATTCTTGAACCGGAACCGGTTCCGCCCATGCCCAGGTGATCGTAATGCGCACCGATCACAATATATTCGTTTTTAAGCTGCGGATGTTTGCCCGGCAGCATCGCTACCACATTTTGTGTGCTTACTGTTTTGTAGCCAAGGCTCACATTGGCAGTTACATCGGTGTATGCATCAAATGAAAAAGGTTGTTTTGAAGATTGCAGTTCCTTTTCGAGGTCTTCGATGTTAAAACCCCTACCGGTGATCAGGTGGTTGGCAAGTTTGCGTGTGATGTTGATAACTGGTATTCCGGCGTCGGAAGCGGTTTTGTCGTAATAAGCCGGCATGAGTTTGTCCTCTTTTTCAACTGAAGGGCCTTTGACAAGCAATAAGCCGGCAGCGCCATGATCGCGGGCATTGATGGCTTTCATGCGATCGGATGCGTAGGCTATAAATTCGCTTTGAGGATTTTCCGGTTCGGGATCGTCAATCATAGCCAGCACCCATTTGCCAGTTGCATCAATGTTTGAAAAATCGTTCCAGCCACCTGGCATCACGATACCGTAGCCAGCAAAGACAACCTGACCTGTTGCTTCTGCGTTGGCTGAGAAGGATAGCGGGATATAGTCTTGTTCAATAACGGCTTCAAAATTCTTTGTTGTGAAACTATTGCCTTCTCTTAATTCAACTCCTGTAATCACGTCAAATGACTGATAACCATTGCTGAACATTAGTTCCATTCCGTAAACGGAAAAACGGTCGCGGATGTACGACGCAGCAAGTTCATCGCCTTCGGTTCCTGCATATCTGCCGGCAAGTTCATCACTGCTGAGGTACATAATATGTTGCAGCGTATGCTCGGGAAGAAAAGGATTGTGCTGGGCTTTGAGACCAAGGTTCGCAATTAAACAAACTGCGATGATAGTTTTGAAAATGTGCATAATGGTTTATTTCAGTGAAAATTCCTTTTTTAGGATCGCAGTCCATTTCTTTATGCGTTCTTCGGTGAGTTCGGGTTGGGTGTCGTCGTCAATGGCGAGGCCAACAAATTCGCCGTCTTTTTCGGCTGAGGAAAAATAAAACTCATAACCTTTTGTTGGCCATAATCCGACCACTATTTTTTTATCGGGCAGGCGGCAATAGATGGTTCCCATGCCGTCAGCGAAACTCTCCGGATATAATTTCTGATCGCCAAGGCCGAAAAGGGCCACCTTCTTGCCTTCAAAATTAATTTCTGTGAGCTCATCAATAAAAGCTTCCCAGTCGCGGTGCATATCGCCAATGCCCCAGGCAGAAGTGCCCAGGATCAGAAAATCATATTTTTCAATGTCTTCGGGTTCTACATCCGCGATGTTGCGAATATCTACATTTGATTTGCCCAATGCATCTTTAATCAATAAAGCAACCTTGTGGGTACTGCCCTTGTTGCTGCCGCCATAAAACAAGCCTATCTTAGCCATATCTGATTTTATCTTTTAATTCAATATTTAGTTAACGCTGCAGATTAACACAATGTTCACGGTTAAATTTTGTTAAACGGACTCAAATTAACAAAAATTTAACAGTCTAACAGCCTTCAAATGTAACAATTATTGACCACTGGCGTCATATAGCCATAAACAAAATGTTAACGATGTGCTAAAACGTTCGGAACCGAACAATCGTTTTTCTGAAATGAACACTTTTAAGCCTCAAATATTCAAAACTAAACTACAACTTCTTCATTAAGAAAATGTTATAAGTTTGGCACACTTTTAGAAATAACATACAAAGCCCAAATAATCCAATAATTCTCTAAGCCATGAAAACTTTCACACATACCAAACTTTTGATCAGGACAAAAATCAGCATCCTACTCATGGTGCTTCTTGTCATGAGCTCAACATTAAATGCAAAGGATCATTCTACTTTTAACTTTCCGGTTCCAGGCGCTGAAAAAAGCGTAAATGACATTCCTTTCGACACACATGAAATTGCCATAGATTACTTTTTTGACAAAGCTATGGATGGAGTTGAATTGAGTCCCGATGCAAATGTGAATGATATTCCTTTTGATACCAGGCTTATTCAACAAATGAACCTGAACGATAATTCATCATCATTCACAACCCTGTCACCCGAAAAAGATGCCAATGACATCCCTTTCGATACCCATGAGATTGTTCAGGAATACAGGATGTCGAATATCAGCAATTCATTGTCGTTGAAACCCGAGTGTACGGTGAATGATTTTCCTCATGAAGCCAACGTTATATTGACCGGAGCCAATGATAAAGTGAAGGCATCTTCGGAGTTCAGAATAATGAACAACATTCCAGATCATGTATACAGCAGGTTAACAAACTTACTAAAGGCAGGTTTAATCTCCATGCTGATTTTGCTAAGCGCAGCAGTACTTGGATTTTTATTTTTCTCATACGTTTATTGATTAGTTTTTTAACGGTTGCACACCGTTGATGGTTTGGTTGCACTATGAAAGCAGGCTGTGGTGGCCTGCTTTTTTTTGGGGATCCAAATAAGGGTAAATGGCTTTTGAATTGTCATAATACTTAAGAAACTTAATAATGAGACATACTCTTAGCATCTTTTCTTTCCTTATCATGGTTTTATTCTTTTCATGCAAAAAAGACCAGATACACCCAAATACAAATTATGTTGTATTCGGAAATTCAGAAGCAAGTTTTATGGATATTGTCACCTTCAATCCAAAAATGCAAATAGCATCATGGGCAAATGGCGGTTATGTTTATGATAGTGTTGATGTAAATAATAACGGCGTACATGATCTTAATTTTAGTTCTTACGGACAGAAATGGGCAAACACTAGCAATTGTGCAATTGCATCACTTAATGATTCCGTCGAAATACTGGTTGAAGTAATTCAGGACTCTTTATTTTTGACTTATAATAATCAAAATCCTTTAATAAACCATCCCAAAGTTAAATGGAATACCTTTTCAGGGTTTGAAAGTTTTAGCGATAATGATAGCTTATACTATATGCGGGAGGTATATTTTGTAAGAATGTTCAACTATGGAGACACTTTGGATATCTCTGAGGAAAACCATGTTTGGGTAACTAATGGAAACTTTACTGGTTATTCTCAAGGGTTTTCATATGACTCTGATTTTTACCTCCACCACAGATTAGGTTTCTGGAACGATGAAGGGGAAAAGTATTTGTGTTACAGAATAAGAAATGGTACTGAAACAAAATATGGTTGGATAAAAGCAAGCATAGAGTATAATATTACTATTAATTTATTTGAATATTCCTTAAGCAATTAAGCAAATGTATATCTACCAGTAATTATTCCTAAAACAGAAATAGTCTGCGGTAAGTTTTGGGTCAGTTAAAGTATAAAATTTAATGAGGCTAAAGCCTTGATATTTAGGCTTCCCAATTGCCGTTGGCTTAAGCCAACGGCAATTTTGATTTCAACAGTTTGTCCGGCTTTAGCCGCATAAGTTTACTTTTCGATTTGAACTCAAGATTGATTTTTAGAACTTAGCCTTTCTGCTGCAATTTGGAGGTTTTTGCCGTCAATACGTCCAATAGCTCAATCACTTCAGCCACTGATTGAAACTCCCCCAGTCTTACAATATCAATGATCCGCCGCATCCGCCAGCCGGGATAACCCAGTCTTTGCGCGATTTTGGCTATTGCTACATCACGCTGTTTTAAAGCCGATTCCCGATCGGTATCTATTGCGTAGCGGCTTGCAAAATCCCAGGCGCCCTGCCGGGCAATGTTTATGCTGAAACTTACAAGGATTTCATCTTTCTTGTTTGCAAGCAACAAGGCAAGACCAAAAATGAGTGAAATTCCGGAAATGTTCGTTTTCACCCCTTCAACCATTTCGGCAAGAATCGCGTTGATCTTATTAAAATCATTCTCTATTCCGGCAAGCGGCTTGCCTTGCATGGTTTCCACAGCGGCAATGCCAAGATCAAGGTTTATATGCGCATTGATGCCAAGAAGCAAATGATGCATTACAAGCAGTCGTGATTCTTCCGCTGCCTTGAAAGCAACATGCCAGCACTGTGTCGGAATTTGCTTGTTATTGTATAAATCATAAGCATCTAAAAAACGTTTGGCAAAAAGAATGTCAAGTAATTCCATCCGGGCGTTGTCTTCAAATTCCTTGCGGTCAATGCCTTTTTTGATCCGGCGTGTTACCATCCGGTACAAAACAGCAAAATATCCCAATCTTGAAGAACGCTTT
Organism: Bacteroidales bacterium; assembly: GCA_014860575.1. Classification (NCBI taxonomy): domain Bacteria; kingdom Pseudomonadati; phylum Bacteroidota; class Bacteroidia; order Bacteroidales; species Bacteroidales bacterium. The sequence continues at coordinate 15,039 of JACZJK010000050.1, read as the reverse complement.
TTGCAATCTTCAACAATCTCATCCATTTTCAGCAGTACTTCGTCAATAGTTTTCATAGGTTCAAGCATATAGGTTTTCCAGAATCAACAAGCAAACCATATAACAAGCGCTGGGTAAAAAAGCTTATTTTTGACCCACATTTCTTCTGCATGACAAAGCTAAGTTTTTCCGGAAAGCTGATTCTGGTCATACTGTTGGCCTGCACAGGCGCTATCGCTATCGTAGGCAGTTATTCATTTTACACTGCAAAAAGCTCCATCATGACCCGTACATTTGAGCAGCTTACTTCGGTGCGAACCATCAAGCAGCGACAGGTAGAGCAGTTTTTCAACGATCGTCTGCGCGAAACAACTATGTTCGCATCCAACAATATCCTCCGGCAGACGACAAATACCTTGTTGCAAGAAACAACCAAAACCTTTCCGGAAAATGAAATGCACAAAAGCTCTGGAGACCTATTTCCTCAAATACATCTGAACCTGCAGGAATACCTCGACGATGGTGCATACTGCCAGAAGCTGATACTGGTTTTGCCTGACGGAACTTATGTGCAGCTATATAATCAAGACCAGGTAAATGATCTCATAGAAAACATACAATTTCTTGAAGAAATTTACATTCAAACCAGTCAGAACCGCAATGGGTTGATCAGGGATTTGCAGCAACCATTAACTGAAACACGACGGCTGATTATTTCAGCACCGGTTTTCAACCAAGGTGAAATTCAGGCTGCATTGCTGATGGAGATCGCAAATCCGGCCATTGACAAACTGATGTTTGATAAATCGGGCTTGCAGGGACTTGGAAAAACCGGCGAAACCTTCCTCGTAGGTTCTGATCTGCTTATGCGCACTCCTTCTCGTTTTCAAAATCAGCAAGCGCCGAACACGATTGTTAACACCGAAGCCACACAACTGGCTATGGCTGGCGATCATGGAACCAAAGTAATTACCGATTACCGTGGCGTGGAAGTTCTCTCTTCCTTCAGCAAGTTGAATATTCCTGATCTGGAATGGGTAATCTGTGCTGAAATTGACCTGAAAGAAGCCACCATTCCTGTTTACCGGATCAGAAATAATATTTTGCTGGTTTCTGCCGGCACAGGCATCTTTGTACTCATACTTATCACTTTGTTTTCGAAGATGCTGACCCGGCCCATCGTCAACCTGATGAAAGCCACCGATGAAATTGGTTCAGGAAAATTCAATACACGGGTTATGCCAGAATCAAGCGATGAGATTGGAAAACTCACCCTTGCATTTAACCGCATGGCAAGGCAGCTTCAACAAAATTCCGATGCATTAAAGAATGAAAAACAGCAGCGAATACGTTCTGTGCTGGATGGGCAGGAAATTGAGAGGCAGCGTCTTTCACGGGAATTGCACGATGGCCTTGGGCAATCGCTCATCGCAATCAAACTTCGCCTCGAAAGCCTGGATTTTGATTCTGATCCTAAAGCTGAGGAAATGCTGAGCAATCTGCGGCAATCATTCAATATGATCATTGACGAAGTGCGTCGCATCAGCAACAACCTGATGCCGGCGGCTCTGCATGAATTTGGACTTGAAAATGCACTTCGCAACCATTGCGAAGAAATTTCGGTTCAGAACCAAATGAGTGTGCGGTTCAACAGCAATGGAATCCCCGTGACCATGAACCGAAAAACCAAAACCTATCTTTACCGGATCGCACAGGAAGCGCTGAATAATGTGGTAAAGCATGCAAAAGCCAGCCAGGTGAAGGTAAGTCTGCTGAAAGAAGCCGGATCGGTGCAACTGGTGATTGAAGACAATGGCCGTGGAATTGACCAGGAAAAAGAATGCAAAGGCAAGGGCAACGGCCTATATAATATGCGTGAACGTGTGAACCTCCTCCGGGGAACTATGGATGTAAAAACAGCCTCCGAAAAAGGAACTACCATCAGTATTCATTTACCTCTGAACTGAAAGAAATGTCGAAAACACGAATTGTTCTTGTTGATGACCACCCGATCGTACGCGACGGAATAAAGGCGCTACTTGTGGGCCATGAGGAGTATTTTCTCGCCGGTGAAGCTGCTGATGGCAGAGAACTTTTGGAAAAGCTGCCCTATCTGAACCCGGACCTTGTTATCCTCGATATTTCCCTGCCCAAAATGTCTGGCATCGAAATAACCAAAATCCTCAGCGAGCAGTATCCGGAAATCAAAGTGCTAATTCTTTCAATGCATACCGGTGAGGATTTCATTTTCAATGCCATCAAGGCGGGAGCCAGGGGTTACCTGCCTAAAAACACAACCCGAAAAGAACTTATTGATGCCATCAACAGCCTGATTGCAGGAGAAATCTACTTCAACGATTCAATTTCAAATACAATCCTTAAAAGTTACATTCGTAAGGCTCAGAACCAGGAAGAACCCGGGGAAGAAGAAACCAATGTATTGTCGCCGAGGGAAGCTGAGATTTTGAAAATGGTTGCCGAGGGCTTTACCAACCAGGAAATAAGCGACAAATTGTTCATCAGCATCCGAACCGTTGAATCGCACAAAAACCACATCATGCATAAACTCAAGCTGCGGACTACTGTTGATCTGGTGAAGTTTGCGATTCGGAAAGGGATCATTGAGATCTGAAACATGGATCTTTGAAATAGTTGGCTTTGTGACTTTTGCTGGGTCAGGCAATTGTCATACGTTGTCATACAATTGAAATACAATAGTCATTCAATTGAAATACGGTGGAAATACAGTTGTCATACATCGAAAAACAATAGAAATACAGTGGTCAGGAATTAATGGTTGATTTTTTTGCAAATAGATTTTCACAAATAATTATTCATCATGGATTTGGAAGAATTAAGAGTATACCAGCAAACAATGGCGCTTGGTGAAAAGGTGTGGAATCTTGTAATTAATTGGGATTGGTTTGCTAAGGATACAATCGGCAAACAACTTGTAAAATCTGTTGATTCCATTGCTGCGAACCTTAGTGAGGGCTTTGGCCGATATCATTATCGTGAATCAAAGAATTTCTTCTATTATTCCTGCGGTTCCCTTTTTGAAACAAAAACATGGATCACAAAAGCAATAAACCGCGATTTGATTTCAGTAGATGATTTCAGTGCATTCAGCAATGAAATCAAAGACATCAGCGTCAAATTAAATAATTACATCGCCTCAGTTGGAAAGAAATGACAACCTTGAAACGATGTATTTCAACAGTGAAACAGCAATCGAATTACACCTGCATGTCAATGTATGACAATTGTATTTCAATTGAATGACTACTAAGTGACAATCGTTTTTCAACTATATGACAATGTATAACAACTGTATGACAACCGATTCAACATTTAACCATCATGCTCATCACCAAATCCATCCCTGAAACAACGGCTGAAGTTGTAAAGGTTCGCGAAGCCGGGAAAACCATTGGCTTTGTTCCTACAATGGGAGCCCTGCATCAGGGACATATTTCTTTGCAGGAACGCTCGCGCAAAGAAAATGATTTTAAAGTCTGCAGCATTTTTGTGAACCCCATCCAGTTCAATAATCCCGATGACCTTGAGAAATATCCAAGAACAGAAGATGTTGACTTGAAAATGTTCAAAGAAGCCGGCTGCGACCTAGTGTTTATGCCCTCCGCCAGCGAAATGTACCCTGAAGAAAACAAAATCCTTTACGACTTCGGCCATCTCGACAAAGTCATGGAAGGGCAATTCAGACCTGGGCATTTTAACGGTGTAGCCGTGGTGGTGAAAAAATTATTTGATATTGTTCAGCCTCATCGGTCATATTTTGGCGAGAAAGATTTTCAGCAACTGGCCATTATCAAAGCGCTCGTTAAAATGCTTAAGATTCCTGTTGAAATTGTCCCTTGCCCTACCCTTCGCGAACCATCGGGACTCGCAATGAGTTCGCGCAATGAGAGATTAAGTGTTGACGACCGGCAAAAAGCCTCAGCTATTTTCCGAACCATGAGCCGGGCTAAAGAAATGGTTCCGGCGATACTTCCGCAGGAATGTGAGAAATGGGTTATACAAGAGCTCGACTCCATAAGCGGCCTTCAAACTGAGTACTTCAACCTGGTAGACGCCGAAACGCTTTTACCGGTTCAGGAATGGAAAACAGGCCAAACCGTAAGAGGCTGTATAGCTGCATACATTGGCGGGGTAAGGCTGATAGACAACATATTGTTTTTTTAGTAATTTTGCGCCATGATGCAGATTGAAGTTTTAAAGTCAAAAATCCACCGGGCAACCGTAACCGATGCCAACCTGAATTACGTCGGAAGCGTAACTATTGATGAAGATCTGATGGATGCCGCAAACCTCATTGAGTTCGAAAAGGTTCAGGTGCTAAACATTAACAATGGCGAACGCCTTGAAACTTACGTGATCAAAGGGAAACGCGGAGCAGGACAAATAATCCTCAATGGAGCTGCCGCCCGTAAGGTTCAGCCCGGCGACCTGGTTATCATCGTGGCCTTTGGTATCATCCCCGCAAACGAAGCTGCATCTGTTATGCCTGCCATTATTTTTCCCAATGCCCAGAACAAACTTTCCTAAGCTTTGAAAAAAAAAATTGTAGCGGCTCTCAAGTACATCCTCTTTCTGTCGGTTGGACTTACATTGCTTTGGCTTGCACTTCGCGGGCTTGACCTCAGTAAAATTGGTCTGGAATTCAGGCAGGCTAAGTATTTCTGGATTATACTCTCACTGATACCTGCACTTATTGCCCATGTTAGCCGCGCAGCCCGCTGGAATATCATGATCAATGCCCTGGGCTACAAAACCACGCTGGGTACAACATTTCATGCTACCATCATGGGGTATTTTGCGAACACCATTTTCCCGCGTTTGGGTGAAGTTACACGCTGCACGGTGCTGAGCCGGAAACAAAACATTCCATTAAACGGGCTTTTTGGAACCGTTATTTCCGAGCGAATATTCGATGTGATTTGTATCGCAATCATTGGCTTTTTCGTCATCATTGCACAATTCAGTTTCCTGAGAGGATTTCTTGATAAGATGATCTGGTCGCATCTGAGTGAACAAATGCCTTCCGGATTACGGCTCGTTACATTGCTAGGCATTAGCGTTTTACTTGCCGTAGTGCTGTTTTATTTTTTGCTTAGATTCAGCATGCCAATGATCAGGAAATTATCCTTTTACAAGAAACTGAAGGATTTGCTGCTTGGATTTCTTGCCGGCATTAAAACTATTGGCACGCTGAAACGTAAAAAAGAATTCATTGCCCATACCATCCTCATTTGGTTCATGTACTTTTTAATGTCTTACCTTCCTTTCAGAGCAATACAGGCTACTGAGCATCTAAGCCTTATAGACGGAACCACATTGCTGATGATGGGCAGTTTTGCCATGGTAATCCCTGTGCCTGCCGGAATTGGTGCATATCATTGGATCGTGACACGTACGCTTACTGATCTTTTCGGCATTGTATCAGAATCCGCTGCATCCTACGCAGTGCTTGCCCATGCAAGTCAGCTTATTTTTGTCGTTCTGCTTGGCGGAATTTCAATGCTCGTTGTAATGGTCCATAAAACACAAGCTCTCAATGTTAAAATCAGAAGTCATACAGAATAAGATACTCGGTGCTGAAGAACTTCAGCGGCATCTTGCATTGTGGCGGTTCAAGGACAAGAAAATCGTTTTTACCAATGGGTGTTTCGATATCCTTCATCTCGGTCACATTGATTATCTGATGAAAGCCGCCGATGCAGGCGATATACTGATCATCGGCCTGAACACCGATGCTTCAGTTCGAAAACTAAAAGGAGAAGGAAGGCCTGTAAATAGCGAACATGCAAGGGCGATGATGCTTGCATCACTAGCCTTTGTGAGCGCAGTAGTTTTATTTGATGAAGAAACGCCTTACGAACTTATCCAGAACATTCAGCCTGATGTGTTGGTTAAAGGCAATGATTACAAAATTGAAGAAATTGTCGGTTATGATATTGTATTGGCCAAAGGCGGAGAAGTCATCACTGTTGATTTGTTGGCTGGTTACAGCACAACTGGGTTGATTGAGAAACTGAAAACTAAATAAGCAGGTGATGGCCAAAACCCGAACAGCATTTTTCTGCCAGTCTTGTGGAGCCCAATCCCCGAAATGGATTGGCCGTTGCAATTCCTGTGGTGAGTGGAACACTTATGTTGAAGAAGTGATACAGCGCGAAGAGGCTCAAACCGGCTGGTCGCAAAAAGAAAATGCAAGAAGCGGTTCGAAACCAAAGCCTATTCTTGAAATCCAGCCCGAAGCCCAGGAACGCATTGATACAAATAATGAAGAATTCAACCGCGTGCTGGGAGGAGGAATGGTTCCAGGCTCACTCATTCTGGTGGGTGGCGAACCTGGCATTGGCAAATCTACGCTGATGCTGCAGATTGCGCTGAATTTGGGCAAACTCAAAATCCTCTATGTTTCCGGCGAAGAAAGCCAGGAGCAAATCATGATGCGGGCACAAAGGATCGGAATTAAAAATACAGAGTGCTATGTGTATAACGAAACTTCGGTGCAATCCATCGCACAATACCTGGTTGAGTTCGAACCGCAACTACTTGTCATTGATTCTATTCAGACCCTTACCACCGAACTGATCAGCTCCACTGCAGGAAGTATTTCGCAGGTGCGCGAGTGCGCAGCCTATCTGCAAAAGTACGCCAAGCAAACCCATACGCCAGTGGTTCTCATAGGCCATATTACCAAAGATGGTATGCTGGCAGGACCAAAAGTATTGGAGCACATGGTGGATACTGTATTGCAGTTTGAAGGCGACCGGCATTACGGCTATCGCATCCTGCGCGCCATGAAAAACCGTTTTGGTTCCACCGCCGAACTTGGAATTTATGAAATGACCAATACCGGTCTGCGCGAAGTAAAAAACCCTTCAGAAATTTTACTCTCGCAGCGTGATGAGGAAGTCAGCGGCATTGCAATTGCTTCTACCATTGAAGGTATGCGGCCTATGCTGATTGAGATTCAGGCGCTGGTGAGTACGGCCGTGTACGGAACGCCTCAGCGCTCAACAACCGGCTTCGATGCCCGAAGGCTGAACATGCTGCTGGCCGTGCTTGAAAAACGGCTGGGCTTCCACCTCGGATCGAAAGATGTTTTCCTGAATATTACCGGTGGGATTCGAATTGATGACCCGGCCATAGACCTTGCCGTTATTGCATCGGTGCTTTCATCGGTGAATGATGTTCCGGTGAACCAAAAAACCTGCTTCGCGGGCGAGGTCGGCCTTTCGGGTGAGATCAGAACCGTGAACCGTATTGACCAGCGTATCGCTGAAGCTGAAAAACTTGGATTTGAAAGAATGTTTATTTCGCGTTACAGTCTTAAAGGGATTGATACTTCCCGGCTGAAAATGGAAATCGTTCCTGTGGCCAAGGTAAGCGAACTACACAACAAACTCTTTTAATCCTCAACCACCCTGTAATGCTTAAAAAAACCCTTGTATTTCTTTGTTTCCTTTTTTTTGCGATCACACTCAATGCGCAGGATACCATACGAGTAATGGTTTACAACCTGCTCTATTATGGCGAATACTTCTCAAATTGCACTGCTAACAATAACAACCCTGACAATAAAGATGCAAATTTAAGAACCATATTACCTCATGACCTGCCCGATATTTTTGTTGTGAATGAAATGAGCCGTAGCTCATACTTTCATCAGCGGATTATTGACTCTGTATTGCACAAAGTTACTGATCGCGTATATGCCAGGGCTGTGAGTTACAACCTGGCGGATCAGAACATCGTGAACATGATGTATTACAACACTAACAAACTGGCGCTTCACTCACAAACTGTAATGCAAACAATTACCCGCGATATTGATCTTTATAAACTTTATTACAAATCGCCGGATTTATCAGAAGGAGATACTGCATTTATTCATTGCATTGCTGCCCATCTGAAAGCCGGAAGTTCAGGCGGCGATCAGCAAACCCGCCGAAATCAGATCAACAATGTTATGGCATGGTTGCAAAACAATAGTCAGCCTCATAATTTCCTTATGATGGGCGACTTCAACGTTCAGTCGGTTGAGGAAGAATCAATGCAAGCGCTTTTGTATGGTCCGAACCATCAATTCCGTTTTTATGATCCGGTTGACCAGCTTGGAGAATGGAATAATAATCCCGATTACGCATTGTATCATACGCAATCCACGCATACATCAGGTGGTTGTCATTCGGGTGGTGGAATGGACGACCGTTTTGACTTTATCCTTGCCTCTGCTGACATTATGCAAGGCAATAAAAAAGTAAGTTTCGTTGAAGGCTCTTACCGGACGCTGGGGCAGGACGGCCTGCATTTTAACAATTCACTGCTCGGATCGCCATACAATGCTTCAGCTCCCTTTGATGTAATTGAAGCTTTGTATCACAACTCTGATCACCTTCCTGTTCTACTCAGCCTGGCCATTGATCAAAGCCCGGCGGTTTCGTTTATCCCATTCCTGCCTGGAATCAGCTTTTCTTATAACAATCCTGTTGACGATATCCTTTCGATTCATTTAAAGGGCCTTGATCCCGGAACAACTTACCAGGTGAATGTTTATTCCGTTTTGGGCGGACACATTGACTCGCAATCGGATTCGCAGAATGGCCAACCAGTCCAGGTTAATCTCAGCCAACTTCAAAAAGGGTTTTATCTTGTGGAGTTCAAAATGATGCAATTCAGCAAAGTGTTTAAGATTGTGAAGTTTTAGTGCGAACCTTATAAAAACCACGATGCTTAAAAGCAGTGGCTAACAAACTCATTTCTCAGGTCAATATTCATGAAGCCCGGAATTTGAATTACCTTCCTTAACACCCAAGGGCAGCAAACTTCTCTTCCACAACTTTGTTGCTTAGTTATGGAAATAGACAATTTGAATACATCCGGGAAAGCCAACAAACTCATACATGAATCGAGTCTTTATCTCCGGCAGCACGCCAGCAATCCTGTTGACTGGCACCCCTGGGGTGAGGAGGCGCTTTCAAAAGCAAAAGCCGAGAACAAGCCTTTGCTGATCAGCATCGGATATTCATCCTGCCATTGGTGCCATGTAATGGAACATGAATCGTTCAGCGACGTAGAGGTTGCAGATTTCATGAACCGGAATTTTGTTAATATCAAAATTGACCGTGAAGAACGCCCAGACCTGGATCAGCTTTATATGGAAGCAGTTCAGCTATTGCATGGCCACGGTGGCTGGCCGCTGAATTGCTTTGCATTGCCCGATGGCCGTCCTTTCTGGGGAGCGACCTATTTTAAGAAATCCCAATGGCTTGAGGTATTGGATCAGATAATTTCGATTTACACCACCGAGCCACATACACTGCTTGATCAGGCAGAAAAAATTAGCAGCGGGATCGGGCAAATGAATCTGGTCATTGCAGCGGGTTCGGAAAATAAGCCTGTAAACTTCGACCCTGCTGTTCTCTATAAGAAACTCGCTGATTCCTTTGATAAGGAATTGGGTGGATTCTCAGGTGCGCCAAAATTCCCTATGCCTACAATTTACAGGTTTTTGTTGCATTACAATGTTGTAAGTAGGAATAACAGCTCTTTAAAGCATGTGATTCTTACCCTGAAACGAATGGCAGCCGGAGGAATTTACGACCAGGTTGGCGGAGGATTTGCCCGTTACAGCACCGACAGGTATTGGAAGGTTCCTCATTTCGAAAAGATGCTTTACGATAATGCGCAACTCATTGTTTTATATTGCGAGGCATACCTGCTGAGTAAAGAAGAAAAACTTCGCGATACAGCAATTGAAACCATTGCATTTCTTGAGCGCGAAATGGGCAGCCCGGAAACCGGTTTTTCATCTTCAGTTGATGCCGACAGCCCTGAAGGCGAAGGATCTTTTTACACTTTCTCTTTGGATGAGCTGAATGAACTCCTGGGTGTGGATGCCCAGATGCTCATAGATTACTGGAAAGCAGGAAAGGAAGGAAAATGGGAAGGAAATAAGAATATTCTACTTGCCACGGTTGAGCTGGATAGTTTTTTGGCCGGGAATCAATTGGATAAAGCCAAGTTTGATCAGAAGTTGCAGTCAGCCAGATCAATTTTGCTTGAATACCGCAATAAAAGGCCTGCCCCTGCAATTGACCCAAAAATTATCACATCCTGGAATGCTTTGATGGTTCAGGCTTATGTGAACCTTTACCGGGTCAGAGGTAACTCAGAATATTTAGATTCAGCAAAACAGCTGGCATCTTTTATTCTGGATAGACTTGGCGATGAGTCAGGCGGTTTGCTTCATGTGGATGATAAAGGCAAATCAATTGCTGCTTTCCTGGACGATTACGCTGCAACAATTCTTGCCCTGATTTCACTTCACAGTTCCAGCTTTGAAGAAAAATGGGCGCTGAAAGCTGCAGAACTTGCTGAATCTGCCATAACTCAATTTTATAATGATGAGAACGGCCTTTTCTATTTCAGCGGGACTCGAAACGAAAAGACATTTGCGTTGCGCCAGGAAATCCATGATAATGTTATGCCAGCCTCCAATTCCATGATGATGGAATCCTTGTATTTGTTGGGTCAGATTTTTGAAAATGACCGCTACTTGAATATCGCTCAGCGCGCTGTTTTTGGTATGGCCGAATCTATTCTGAAACATCCTTCAGCCTTCAGCAACTGGGCGAGGTTGCTGCTCATGATGCAGAAACCATTTTACACCTTTGCGATCACAGGTAATAATGCTAATGATCACTTAACAGAACTATTGCAGGAATTTTCACCGCAGATGCTTATAGCAGGCGAACGCAATGAAAGCCAGCTGCCAATTCTTCGAAACAGGTTCAAGCGCGATGAAACCCTCATTTATGTTTGTTCAGGAAATGAATGTTACCCCCCGGTAAAAACTCCGGCTGAAGCAATGAAATATTTAAAGTAAAAAGGTTGATTTCACTCCTATTTAAATGGTTACATGGGGCTAAAGCCCAGCAAACTGGTGAATTTGATTGCCGTTGGCTTAAGCCAACGGCAATTGGGAAGTCCTAAATCTTGGCTTTAGCCACATAATATAATTATGATATTCTTCCTATAGGAGTAGGTTCAAGGCTAATTCATTTACCCTTATCTCTTCAAAAAAGCAATTTGCCTTCGATCAGTTCGCTACGACCCTCAGTCCTACAATTGAAATAATCAGCGTTGAAATAAAAAACAGGCGCCAGAACTCAGCAGGCTCTTTAAAAATAACAATCCCTACAATAGCGGTTCCTACTGCGCCAATTCCGGTCCAAACTGCATAGGCTGTGCCAATGGGCAGGGTTTGGGTTGCTTTGTATAACAAATACATGCTGATGGCTAGGGAAATAAAAAATCCGGCCATCCAAAGGGAAGCAAGGGTTCCGGTACTAAATTTTACTTTCCCCAGGCAGAAAGCAAAAGCTACTTCAAAAAGACCGGCAATAATCAGGATAATCCAATTCATGGTTTCAGAAATTAGTTGGCTCGCATAACAACAGGCAAATGTAACAATGCTTGAGTTCGCTCGATGTATTTTAAGAGATAATAATCCTCAGATTCATCATAATCCTCAGCCTGGAATTATCTTTAACACCCTCTATGTCAAACAAAAGCAGCTCGTATGCGTTTATTGATTACTGCGATGGAATAAATGCTACCTTTGCAGCCATTTTAATCACACCCCCCATGACTGAAACGAGAATCTTTGACCTGCTTGACAGGTTCATAACTTACCCGGATACTATTGGCAAATTCAAATTAGGATGCAAGGAATCAGGGAAATGGAAAGAATATACAGCTCAGGAGTTCTTTCAGATCACAAATAAGGTCAGTTACGGTTTACTGGCACTTGGTATTAAGAAGGGCGATAAAATCGCCACCATCACAAACAACCGTCCCGAATGGAATTTTATGGATCAGGGAATGGCACAGATCGGAGCCGTGCATGTTCCTATTCATCCAACACTTACTACCGAAGAATTGGTTTATATCCTGAACCATTCCGAGTCCAAAATTGTGCTGGTATCAGACAAATCACTTTTCAAAAAGCTGAGTGATGCAAAAACTGAACTGCCTTTGGTCGAAAAGATTTATACTTTTAACCAGGTAGAGGGTGCAACACATTGGTCGCATATCACCACCACAGGCGAAGCTAACATCGAAAATTTTAAGACGCTGGTTCAAACAACAAAAGAAAGCATTTCAGAAGACGCGCTGCTCACAATTATTTACACATCAGGAACCACCGGTAACCCGAAAGGCGTGATGCTCACTCATAAGAATTTGATGAGCAATGCCATTTATTCGGCCAACATTCAGCATCTGAACCATAATCATAAAGTGCTGAGTTTCCTGCCGCTGTCGCATGTGTTCGAACATATGTGCAGCTACCAGTATCAATACCTTGGCATCAGTGTGTATTATGCCGAAAGCGTGAGTACCATAGCCGCCGATATAAAAGATTTACAGGTGGATGGGTTCATTACCGTGCCGCGCTTGCTGGAATCCGTGTATGAAAAAATTATCACCAAAGCAAAGACACTCAGCCCCGTAAAACGCGCAATCTTTGCATGGGCATTGAAACTGGCAGGTAAATTCACACCACACGGAAAGCAAAATATTCTCTATAAAACACAGATGGCAATTGCCGATAAACTTGTGTTCAGTAAATGGAGGGCCGCGCTGAGTCCGAACCTTACCTTTATTGGTTGTGGCGGCGCTGCATTGCAACCCAGGCTTGCACGCATCTTCTGGGCTGCGAAACTACCCGTTTTTGAAGGCTATGGCCTCACCGAAACATCGCCTATCCTGAGTGTTAATTATTCCAAACCCGGTGCGGTAATGATTGGCACTGTGGGCCCCATTCTTGAAGGTGTTACAATAAAGATTGATGTGGATGGTGAAATCCTCGCCAAAGGCCCCAACCTGATGAAAGGCTATTACAAGGACCCGGTTCAGACCAGTGAAGTAATTGATGCCGATGGCTGGTTTCATACAGGCGATATCGGCGAATTGGTTGATGGGAAATTTATTAAGATTACCGACCGGAAAAAAGAAATGTTTAAGCTTTCAAATGGTAAGTATATCGCTCCACAGCAGATTGAAAACAAGATGAAAGAAAGCTTCTATATTCAGCAGATCATGGTGGTGGGTGAGAACCAGAAATATGCAAGTGCGCTGATCATCCCAAATTACAATGCTTTGGTTGAATGGGCGAAAAAACAAAAAATCCATTTCCAGCATCAGGCCGAACTTATTAAAAAACCGGAAATCGTCAAGCATTTTGAGGATGAGGTTAAAAACCTTAATAAAAAGCTTAACAGCAATGAGCAGGTGAAAAAAATAGCACTGCTTGCAGATGAGTGGACTCCCAATACCGGAGAATTGACATCCACACTCAAATTACGCCGCAAGAAAATCATTGAGAAATACAATGAAGTTGTTGGATCGCTATATAAATCTGTTACTCAGCTGAAAGCTGATCCGGTCAAGGTAAAATCGGAAGATTAATGCTGCATGAGATTACTCTTGTTGGCCCCGCTATAATGAATAACTCACAATCGAAAAATAGTGTTGCGTTATAACACTTAGTCGTCGCTCTCAAAAACTTCCTCTCACTAATAGTGCTGAAGAGGGGTTTAAACAAGTCTGGTGTTCGATAAGCGCTTAAAGAACATTACAATAACATCCGGAGCTCTTTGGATTAGAGTCAGGTTAGTATTATGACTTGCATTGTTTAATTACAATCGATAGTCGCAATGTATATTTGCAAAAAAACTGATGTTGTATGATCCCCAGTGCATTCGGAATAAAATAACAACTAACATAGTGATTATTTAGCATAGATTATTCAAAATAATTACATTTGCTGCTGTCAGAAAACAAACAAGCAACTATGAACAACCACAAACCCGTAAAAATTCTGATCGCTGAAGATGACGCCAACCTGAGTTTACTCTTATGCGATTATTTAAATCTTTTGGGTTATGAAACAGTTTGCGCCAGGGATGGTAAGGAAGGTTGGACCCTTTTCCAGCAAGGTGTTTTTGAAATGTGCATACTGGATGTTATGATGCCACGCATGGATGGCTTCACACTGGCAGAGCAAATAAGGAAGAAGAATTCTTCGGTTCCGATAATCTTTCTTACCGCCAGGAATCTTAATGAAGATCGTATCAAAGGTTTCAAGGCGGGCTGCGATGATTATGTTACCAAACCATTCAACAGCGAAGAACTGGGGCTCCGGATTGAAGCCATACTTAAACGATGTGGAATCATTCTGGATTCAGAACTTTACAACATCGGAATTTACCAGTTTGATGCCGCCAATATGCAGCTTGTTTCTCCCGGTGGTACGCAGGCTCTAACGCCTAAGGAATCGAGCCTCATGCGCCTGCTTTGCCGCAATAAAAACCAGCTCCTTAGCCGCGAAAAAGCGCTTAAGGAAATCTGGGGCGACGAAAACTACTTCGTTGGCCGCAGCATGGATGTTTTTATAGCCCGCTTGCGGAAACATTTGAAAGATGACCCCACTGTTTCAATTACCAATGTTCATGGAACCGGATTCAGGCTTGAAGTAGCGGAATAAAGCAGCTGCAAGCAGGGTCATAATTGTTTCAAACGCCGGCAGTTTGCATTGAACATGTTCAAAGTCTGGCAAATAGACAACATCATAATCGTTGCTGCGAATAAAATTTAATCTAAATCTTACCAATCATGCTAACCCTCAATGCTGCCCAGCAACTGGTGGATGAATGGATCAGAACCTCCGGTGTGCGCTATTTTGATGAACTCACCAACACCGCCCTGCTTATGGAAGAAGTGGGTGAAGTAGCCCGCATCATCGCCCGCAAATACGGAGAGCAATCGTTCAAAGCCGGCGAAGAAAACATTGACCTTGCCGATGAGTTTGCCGATGTTCTTTTTGTGCTCATTTGTCTTGCGAATCAAACCGGTGTGAACCTTGAAGAAGCGCTTCAGAAAAACCTGGAAAAGAAGAACCTTCGTGATCAGAACAGGCATAGGGATAATGAGAAGCTGAGGGAGGTTTGAGCGGAGGGCGTGGGG
>JACZJK010000049.1 GCA_014860575.1 Bacteroidales bacterium | reverse complement strand
GGGTAAGGGGCTGAGAGCGAAGGGCTTGGGCATAGAATTTAATGAAAGAAGTTTCATCGAGTGGTTGATGTTGGGCTTAGCAGTGACTTTCTGAAATTGGTTGTTTTTTTACTTTGAGTGATTAGTTTCGCAAATAATTCTGTACGTTGTTGATTTGTTATGATATTTCGGCGTTCAAAAATTATTAGAATATTGGCGCATTCGAAGATTGAGCGTCGGGAATAGTTCAGGAAAGATGCAAAGTCTCTATCAGAAAATGAGCCTGAACCTTCAGCAATATTATTTGTAATACTCATGGTTGCTGCCCTAAGTTGTTCTCCAAATTTGTAATACTTTTTGAGATCGGCAAGATCAGCTATTTCTAAGAGTTTATCTGAGATTTCAATAGCCTCTTTCCATATATCAAGTTGCTCAAACCTAAACCCTTCCATAATCAGTTATTGTTGCATAATTTCACACAGTAAAAGTATTACGAAACTGCCCATACCCCACCCCCAGCTCCATGCCCAACGCTCCATGCTCCAAGCCCCACGCTCCAAGCTCCACGCTCCAAGCCCCATGCCCAACGCTCCACTCTCCATGCCCCACGCCCTTCCACAGCTTCGCCCCCTCACTCACAACCCGTGTGGTGAAAAGGTAAGTTAATCAGTATGTTGGCCTCGGCTTAGTCTCCGTTTTTCCAGAGCAACAGGGCCTCGGGGTAGGATTGCAGAAAAGCTTCGGCTTCAGCAGGTGAAATGACGATATGCCTGATTTTGCGTTGAAGCAGTTTTTCGGTTTTCTCTACCAGGTTGGTTAGGTATATTTTGTCAATGCCGGTTCCTACAATGCAGATATCAATTACAGGGCTATCGGTGCCACGCGCCAGACGGCCGGTAACATAAGCCTGAGCCACACCACCCAGCCGGCTGATGACTTTTTCGATGATCTGATCAATGCCTGTGTATTTAAGCAGGATGTTGTGCAGATCGGAAAACAGGGGATGGGTTGTGTTGGCTTTGAAAATCTTTTTATTTCCGGAAACTTCCGATTGGAGCATGCCGGCATTTTCAAAACGGTTAAGCTCCAGGCGTATGGCGTTGGTGCTTTCGCCGAATTCATCCTCGAGATCGCGCAGATAGGAGGTTGTGTTGCTGTTCAGAAAGAATTTAAGCAACAGTTTTACCCTCGTTTTGGACGTAATGAGTGAATCCAGCATTGGTAATCTGATGAATATTGAGTAACAAAATTACTCAATAATGAATTTGATTGCACAAATTAAAGAAAAAAATTCCCCTTAATTCCTAAAGGGGGACATTTTTGAATACAGCCCCTAAATCCCCTAAAGGGGACTTTTTGAATACAGCCCCTAAATCCCCTAAAGGGGACTTTTTGATTTCGGTACGGCGGCGATAGTATTTTTATTGGTGATTGCGGGAACTAAAAGCCTCCGTTTACCAAGTTTTGGAGGGCGATAATACAGCCCCTAAATCCCCTAAAGGGGACTTTTTGATTTCGGTACGACGGCGATAGTATTTTTATTAGTGATTGCGGGAACTAAAAGCCTCCCTTCAGGGAGGTTGGAGGGCCAATTGCCCCTAAATCTCTAAGGGGGACATTTTTGAATACAGCCCCTAAATCCCCTAAATGGGACTTTTTGATTTCGGTACGACGGCAATGGTATTTATTATCAGTGATTGCGTGAACTAAGAGACTCACTTCAGGGAGGTTGGAGGGCTGGATTTGTATTTTATTATAAGTGATTATCTTTGAGTGTTTAATTCTGATAAAAATAGTACCCGTTTATATTAATCCACCAATATGTATCAGAAGCGTTCTATTGATTTAAATATGTTTTATGGAGCACATAAGAACACCTTTTTGAAAGCTAAAGAGTTACGCAAGAATTTGACTCCAGGTGAAAAAGCGCTATGGGATTGCTTGAAGAATGTTAAGGCTGAATTGCGTTTTAAGCGGCAACATCCAATCAATAATTTTATTGCAGATTTTTATTGTCACAAAGCGAAACTTGTAATTGAGGTAGATGGTGAAATCCACAATCACCAGCAGGAATATGACCTTTCAAGGACTGCCGAAATGGAAAAATTCGGCATCCGAGTACTACGATTTTCAAACACCGAGGTGCTCAACGATATTGATGGAGTCATTGAAATCATCAAAACTACTCTGGATGAGGTTTCTTGAATAGGCTCTACTTTTCTGAAGTGAAATTTGGATAAAGCCCCTAAATCCCCTAAAGGGGACTTTTTGAATAAAGCCCCTAAATCCCCTAAAGGGGACTTTTTGAATACAGCCCCTAAATCCCCTAAAGGGGACTTTTTGAATACAGCCCCTAAATCCCCTAAAGGGGACTTTTAGATTTCGAAAAGCCGGTATTAGTACATTTTTGAAGTGATTGTATAATTAGAAAGCCTCCCTTGAGGGAGGTTTGGAGGGTAGAATACAGCCCCTAAATCCCCTAAAGGGGACTTTTTGATTTCGATACGTAGGAGTTAGTATATTTTCAAAGTGATTGTATAATCAGAAAGCCTCCCTTCAGGGAGGTTTGGAGGGTAGAATACCGCCCCTAAATCCCATAAAGGGGGCTTTTTGAATACCGCCCCTAAATCCCCTAAAGGGGACTTTTTGATTTCGATACAACGGTGTTAGTATATTTTTGAAGTGATTGTATAATTGGAAAGCCTCCCTTGAGGGAGGTTTGGAGGGCAGAATACCGCCCCTAAATCCCCTAAAGGGGACTTTTTGAATACCGCCCCTAAATCCCCTAAAGGGGACTTTTTGATTTCGATACAACGGAGTTAGTATATTTTCAAAGTGATTGTATAATCAGAAAGCCTCCCTTTAGGGAGATTTGGAGGGTGATAAATACCGCCCCTAAATCTCCTAAAGGGGACTTTTTGAATACCGCCCCTAAATCCCCTAAAGGGGACTTTTTGATTTCGATACAACGGTGTTAGTATATTTTAAAAGTGATTGTATAATCAGAAAGCCTCCCTTCAGGGAGGTTTGGAGGGTGATAAATACCGCCCCTAAATCCCCTAAAGGGGACTTTTTGAATACCGCCCCTAAATCCCCTAAAGGGGACTTTTTGATTTCGATACAACGGTGTTAGTATATTTTAAAAGTGATTGTAAAATTTGAAAGCCTCCCTTCAGGGAGGTTTGGAGGGCTGTATTTTTTTTAAATGATTGTGATCTCTGAAAAGCTATGCTTCAGGGTGCTTTGGAGAGCCAATTAATTTTATTATTTTCTTAATCCTTTCCCCAATCCGGAATTGCAGGATTTCATAACTTGCGCCCTCTTTTAAAAATCAATCTGATGGATCAAAAGCCTTTGAATTTTGCACTGATCGGCTCAGCCGGCTATATTGCCCCGCGCCACATGAAAGCCATCAAAGATACAGGCAATCAGCTGGTTTCAGCCCTCGACCGTTTTGATGTCATGGGTGCAATTGATCAATATTTTCCAGAAGCCGATTTTTTTACAGAACCTGAACGATTTGATCGTCATCTCGATAAATTGCGCCGTCATGGCATGAATAAGATAGATTATGTTAGTATCTGCTCGCCCAATTACCTGCACGATGCCCATATCCGCCTTGCCCTCCGCAACCATGCGCACGCCATCTGCGAGAAGCCTTTGGTACTCAATCCCTGGAATGTGGATGCCCTTGAGGAAATTGAGCAGGAAAATGGTTGTAGAATTTTCAATATCCTTCAACTTCGACTGCATCCGGCTATCATTGCCTTGAAAAAGAAAATTGACAATGCGCCCAAGGATAAAATCTATGATTTTGATTTGAGTTATATCACGAGCCGGGGCCGCTGGTATTTTATTTCGTGGAAAGGCCAGCTTGAGAAATCCGGTGGCATTGCCACCAATATCGGCATACACTTTTTTGATATGCTGTTGTGGATTTTTGGTGAAGCCAAAGAAAACATTGTTCACCTGAGTGAGTACAACAAGGCTGCCGGACTCCTTGTGCTTGAAAAAGCCCGCGTAAGATGGTTCCTGAGCCTCGATTATGAGGATATTCCTGAACCAGTTAAGAAAACAGGCCAGCGCACTTACCGCTCCTTCAGCCTCGAAGGCGAAGAAATAGATTTCAGTGGTGGATTCACGGATCTGCACACAACTGCTTATAGTGAGATACTCGCTGGCAGAGGGTTTGGACTGAAAGAGGCGCGCCCAAGCATTAACACGGTGTATGCGATCCGTAATGCCGAACCCGTGGGAAGGGTAGGGGACTATCACCCGTTGCTGAGAAAACTAAAATAAATACTAAAGAACATTTCAATGATCGAAAAACTACTGCAAAAAGAAACTAAACTGAGTGTTATCGGGTTGGGTTATGTGGGCTTGCCCATTGCCCTGGAATTTGCCCGTAAGGTATCTGTTATTGGGTTCGATATACGGGAAGACAGGATCGAAATGATGAAAAATCATGTTGACCCAAGCGAGGAACTGGAAGCATCGGCCTTTGATAACACCGACATTGTTTATACTACGAACCCTCAGGATTTGAAGGAAGCAAGTTTTCATATCGTCGCGGTTCCTACCCCTATTGACAGCCACAACATGCCCGATCTCAGGCCCTTGCTTGCAGCTACACGCACAGTTGGGCAGATTCTTAAAAAAGGCGATTATGTGGTGTATGAATCCACGGTTTATCCCGGATGCACGGAAGAAGACTGTGTTCCCATTCTCGAATCGCTATCAGGTTTGAAATACATTGATGATTTCAAAGTAGGTTTTTCGCCAGAACGCATTAACCCCGGCGACAAGCATCATACGTTGACTACCATTGTTAAGGTAGTATCGGGATGCGATGCCGATTCATTGGAAGTCATCGCCCAGGCTTATGAGATGGTTGTAAAGGCCGGCGTTCACAGGGCGTCTTCTATAAAAGTTGCCGAAGCTGCAAAAATTATCGAGAACACGCAGCGTGATGTGAACATAGCTTTCATGAACGAACTTTCCATCATCTTCAACCGCATGGGAATAAATACCTATGAAGTGCTGGAAGCAGCCGGTACCAAATGGAATTTCCTGAATTTCTATCCCGGCCTGGTTGGCGGCCATTGTATTGGTGTTGACCCTTACTACCTGGCTTTCAAGGCACGCGAATTACGATACCAGCCGCAGATTATCAATGCCGGCCGCTTTATCAACGACAGCATGGGGTTTTATGTAGCCAAGCAATTGGTTAAGAAACTCATTGCAGCCGACAAACAGATCACGAGTGCCCGTGTTCTCGTGATGGGAACCACTTTTAAAGAGAATGTGAGCGATTTGCGCAATTCACGTGTACCTGACATAATAAATGAACTAGGCAGCTATGGTGTGAAAGTAGATGCGGTTGACCCATACGCCAACCGTGAGGAGTTTTTACATGAATATGGAATCCATCTTATTGATCCCGCGGATGCTATTCAGGCAAATTATTATGACGCTATCATTGTAGCAGTAAGCCATTTACCTTATTCCAAGCTTGACCAGGAATTTTTTGAAACCCATCTGAAGGAAAAAGGCATCCTGGTTGATCTCAAGGGTCTTTACCGCAAAACCGTAAAAGGGATCGAATACTGGAGCCTTTAATCAGCTGCAAAATTTCTACCGGATGGCCGATTGGTTCGCATTATATACGCGCTCAAGAAACGAGAAAAAGGTTCACACCCAGCTTATATTGCGTGGCATTGAATCGTTTCTGCCAATGCAGAAAACCCTGAAGCAATGGAGCGACCGCAAAAAATGGGTTGAAGAACCGATGATCCGCTCCTATGTTTTTGTCCGGATCACAGAACGGGAATATTTTGATGTGCTCAATACTCCAGGCGCTGTCAGGTTTGTGTTTTTTGAAGGTAAAGCTGCTGTGATCCCCGATTGGCAGATCAAAGCTATACAGCATATCCTGGCTTCGGGCGAAGAAGTAGAAGTAACCGATCAACATCTTGAAGCTGGCGATAAGGTACTGATCACCCGTGGCCCCTTCAGGGATATTCCGGGTGAACTCATTGAGTTTAAAGGGAGCAGGAAAGTATTGTTGCGCATTGATCATATTGGTCATTCGCTCTTGCTGACAATTTCACCGGCAAATCTGCAAAAGATTTGAAACTGCTCTTGAAATCTGTTTAATTCGGCTAAAGCCTATTAGAAAGCAGAATTCTAATAACCGTTGGCTAAAGCCAACGGCAAAGGCAAATCTGCAAAAGATCTGATACAGAATTAGTTCACACCGCCAAGACGCAATGACGCAAGGATTTGATTTAAAATAAAAAAAGAGAACGTTGATTGCAACCAACAATATTCTCTCTATAACCATTAAGAGGATTATACTTTAAGCCTTAGCAGTTTGACTCTAAGATTTTTAAATATAACAGGCTAAAGCCTTGTGAAATACTGAATTTCAATAACAGTTGGCTAAAGCCAACGGCAATAACAAAACCTGCAAAAGATGTGATCCTATTTTACAGCATTGAAAGCTTCCGGAGCAGGATTGTAAGCTAACGGCTCAGTTTCAAAATGATGCCTGTGTTTGTCTTTTCATTACTGCCAGCCGCATAGTATGAACCTGTGCCATCAAACGTTACACAGCGCAGTAGCCAGTTATCGCTGATTTGTGGTTCTGTTTTTTTGCTTAACGCTGTAAATTTACCTTTTACGAAACCCAGTAGCAGACCTTTCTTTTTATCGGGATAATACCCTACGGCCCAACCCATATCAGCGTTTTCAAAGGCAATTGACATGAGGTTCCACTCTTTGCCTACATCAGCAGCTTCCAATTCACTCCATTTACTGCCGTTAAAATGCAGAATTTTGCCTGTTTCAGGAGCGCTCTGAAAGGCCGGCATCCAGCCCACAGCATATACATTTGTGGGTGACAGGCAGAAAATGTCGCGGGTAATTATATTTTTTGAGAGGAGTGGAAGCCTGGCAGTTTCCCAGCCACTTTTGGTTTTAGCAATAATGTATGATCCTTGTGGCCGTTTTGCGGTGGCTAAGCCAAATTCACCTTCCCGGAAGCCCCCGGCAAATAAAACCCCTGATTTTAAGCCATGAAGTGCAAGCAAAGTCTGATCTTTGAAATCCGGTGCTGTTTCCTTTTCCCAGCGGCCATCGAAATAATGATACAAAACAGGGCCATCCTTGCCCGAGGAGCCTCCGGCAATCCAGCCTTCTTGTTCGCTGGCAAAGTAAGCATCGTAAATGATCCATTCTGCGATGTCAATAAATTCCAGGTCAATGATGCTCCATGAACCATTTTTATATTTCATTAGCAATCCTCGTGAGCTTGCCTTGTTCTGCCCAAACGCCCAACCTGTTTGATCATCGAGGAACCAAACGCCATTAAGTGTCCAGTTGTGAGAGGGCCCCGCCACATCGGTTCTTGTCCATTTTCCGTCATTGTATTCAATAATAAAACCTTCAACGATCTCATCAATAAAGGCAATATCGTAAAGGTAGCCTACTGCCCAACCGTGATTGGGTGTTGGGAAATGTATGCCTGTGATTGTCCACTTACCGAGAAGATCCGGAACAGGCATTGAAGTCCAGGTTTGCGAATGCAACACCAGTGTTTGGGATATCAGCAGTGCTGATATCATTGCAATAAACTTTTTCATGTTTCCTCCTTGTTTGATTGGTTGCCCCAAATTTAGTTCTTATAAACCTTAAAGTCAAGTGTTTGTGCTGAATTCTTTATGAGGTGCCAAATAACATCAGTGTGCACACCACATAAATTGCTGGCTTCAGTTCCAGCATCAGTGAATCTGGAGGGAATATGGAGTTAACTCTGACTAATTTTTTTATAATGAAAAGTCTGGCCTTAAGGTTTTGAACAGGGCAGGAAGTGGAAAATTACAAAAAGGACATCATTTATTAAAAGTATTGGCCGGCTAAATTGAAGGAGATTCTTCGCTGCGCTCAGAATGCCAAAATACTAAAACCTTAGTATAAAAAAAGGCTGCCTTTTAAGACAGCCTCCTTGAAAATGCTTTTAAAGTTTTTTATTCTTTGTTAGCAAGGAACATGATACGCAAAGAAATATCATCGTGGATGAAATTATCTGCGAGGTTATCAAAAAACTTTCTTGAGCCAAACTTCACGTTCCATTCCGAACGGTCAATGATAAAGTTGTCGGTAACAGCCTTCATGGCATTTTCCTGGATGTCAATCATAGCCGGAAAGGTAACATTCCGGGTTGCATCCTTCATAGTGAGGTTACCTGAAACGGTATGGGTAAAATTAACCGCGCCGGTTTGCTCGCCTGTGTAAGGTTTCACCGAGGTGAATACAAAGCGGGCTTCAGGGTAGGTTTCGGTTTCAAAGAAATCAGGTGAAAGAAGGTGGTTTCTCAGTTTTGCGTTGGTTTCCGCATCAGTGAGATCAAGCACCTGGATTGATTTCATGTCAATGACCATTTCTCCACCGGTGATTTCGCCATTTTCAACAAAAATCTCGCCTTTGGTGACGTTAATTGTTCCATTGTGTTGTCCGGTAGGCTTGGTTCCGACCCATTCAATTTTACTTGATGAGGTTTCTGCTGTGTACACTGTTCCTTTGGATTCGATTACAGCTTGTTCATCGCTTGTGGTTGCTCTCTCGCCTTGTGGTCCTCCACATGAAACAACAATAAAGGCTGCTGAAATCATTGTTAATAATGCATGTTTGAATTTCATAGTTGTTTAGTTTAATTGGTATTCAATAAGGTTTAAGTAAACGATCAATGTCCGTTTACACTTACAACGCTTCAAACAAAAGAATTGTTGATTTGTTCAGCAAGACTTTTAAATCTTTGAACACTTTTCCCTGAGCAGGTGATCGGCAAGCACGAGGGCTGCCATTGCTTCGACAATCGGAACAGCGCGCGGAACAACGCATACATCATGCCTTCCTTTGCCTTCAAGGGTTGTAAGTTGCCCTGAAGAGTCAAGCGTTTGTTGATCTTTCATTATTGTGGCAACCGGTTTGAATGCGACCCTGAACCAGATGTCTTCGCCGGTTGAAATTCCACCTTGGATTCCACCGGAATAATTAGTGCGGGTTGTAAATGATGGTTTGCCGGTTTTCTCATCCAATAACTTCTGAATAATATCATTGTGTTCCGAACCTTTCATTGCCGAACCTGAAAAACCGCTTCCATATTCAAAACCTTTAACGGCATTGATGCTGAGCATGGCTTTGGCAAGATCGGCCTGAAGTTTATCGAAAACCGGTTCACCCAATCCTGCTGGAACTCCCTGAACCAGGCATGTGATGATGCCGCCGGTGGTATCACCCTCCGCCTTTAGTTTTTCAATGTAATCAAGCATTTGCTGTGCAGTTGCAACATCAGGGCATCTTATTGTGTTCGCTTCAATGTTGCTGAGGTTCAAACTGGAAATGGATTTTTCCAACATGATGGGCCCAACTGATGAAACCCAGGCCCTGATACGGGTTCCTGTCTGGTTCAGAAGAAGTTGTGCAAAAGCGCCGCCGGCAACACGTGCCGCTGTTTCGCGGGCTGAAGAGCGCCCTCCGCCACGATGGTCGCGGAAGCCGTATTTGGCTGTCCAACTGAAATCGGCATGCGATGGGCGGAAAGTATCTTTCAGGTGATCGTAATCGCCGGGTTTGTGATCCTGATTTCGCATCATAAAAGCGATTGGCGCTCCGGTGGTTTTGCCTTCAAAAACACCGGAGAGCACTTCAATCAAATCAGATTCCTTTCTTGGAGATGTGGCTCCGGATTGCCCGGGCCTGCGTTTATCAAGACATTCCTGTACAAAGTTGAGGTCAACCTCAAGCCCGGCAGGACAACCATCAATAATGCCGCCAATGGCTGGTCCATGCGATTCGCCGAAGGTTGTTAAACAAAAAAGAGTACCGAAAGTATTTCCGGCCATGATGATTTACATTTCCCTTAAATAGCGAAGTTTGGCTTCCATCAGCGCTACTTCCTGCTTTGCCAGGTCAATCTTCTTTTGAAACTCAACTTTAACGATATTGGCGTTTTTCGATTCGGCCAGGAAACCTATATTGTTTTCCCAAAGCATGATGTCTTCCTGCAGTTTGCTGATTTTTATCTGCAATGTATTCCTTTCGCGATAAATTACCCTGCCTGCGTCAGGCGTATCCTTAATGGAGTCGAGGCGGTTTTTGTAATTGATAGCGTTTACTTCAGATGCGTTGATTTTTAACTTATCGAAATGTTTGTTGAGCACATTGCGGAATTCGTTCTGCAAGCGATCTTTTTCCTTGATAGGCACATGTCCGATTTCGAGCCATTCGCGCTGGAAATTCTTAAGCGTTTCAAGGTTCTCTGAACGGTTGGCAGTAAATTCGAATTCCTGCAATTTCTTTATCAGCTCTTCCTTCTTGTTCAGGTTGTCATCTTCCACCTGGGAGATACTTGAGAAAAACTCTGATTTGTTCTTGAAAAATTCGTCGCAGGCTGAGCGGAATCGTTTCCAAATCTTATCGGAATGTTTTCTGGGAACCGGGCCAATTGATTTCCATTCACGCTGCAGCTGGATCAGATCCTGGGACGTGTTTCTCCAATCGGTGCTGTTTTTGAGTGATTCAGCCTGGGCGCATAGGTCAAGCTTCAGGTTGTAGTTGTTGAGCTGCTGGTCTTTGAGCGTATCGAGAAATTCCTTGTAACTTGTAAAATGGCTGTCGAGGCTGGTTTTGAAACGGTTCCATACTTCGTTGTTAACCTTTTTCGGAGCCGGGCCAATGGTTTTCCAAACTCGCAACAAATCGTTGATATCGCTGGTGCGGTTTTGCCATTGTTTGAGCGTTTCAGGATTTTGGGAAACAACTTTTTCGGCTTTTTCGCAGAGGGCTGATTTGGCCAGGTAATTGCTTTCCAGTTCGCCTTGTTTGCTGTTGTAGTATTCGCGGCGCCGCTCATTGATCTGATCCGATGCAATTTTAAAGCGTTCCCATATTTCGTCTTTTTTATCCTGTGGAACCGGGCCAACTTCTTTCCATTCCTCGTGGTATTGCTGCAACTGCTTGAAAGATTTGATGATCGAACTTTCGATCAGCAATTCTTCAGTTTTCTCACAAAGCTCAATCTTACGCTCGAGGTTCTTTCTCAGGTCAAGATCCTTTAGTTCCTTGTTGATCTTAACCTTATCAAAGAATTTCTCAACCAGGAAATGGTAATTCTGCCATAATTGGTTGATTTCACTTTTCGGAACCATGCCGGTATGTTTCCATTCCTCCTGCAGGTTCTTAAACTCATCGTAGGTTTTCTTCAAGGTTTCCTCTGAACTGATGAGGGCCTTGAGTTCTTCGAGGATTCTTTTCTTAGCTTCGAGGTTTACGAGTTTTTCTCTTTCGAATTCCTCGTTGAAGCGTTGTTTCTTTTCCCTGTAAACATTGAACGCCATCTGGTAGCGTTCGCTAAGCTGATCGAGGGCCGGAGAGTATTCTTCCTGTATGCCGCCATCGATCAGAAAACGCTTATAATGATCCGCTTGTTCCTCTTTTTCTTTATGAAGGTAGGCAACCTTGATCAAGGCAACCTTTACTTTAATAGTCTGTATATCCAGTTGCTGAACGGCTTCCTCAAGCAGTTCAACCAGTTCTTCCCTTGAAAGGTTTTGATAATTTTCTTCTGATTCCTCTTCTTCCTCTTCATCCTCATCATGATCGTCCTGATGATCCTCTTTCTTTTGCTGAACTACTGTTTCTTCTTTTTCAGCAACTGCTTCTTCAGGTGTTCCAACTTCGTCAGTGTTTTCTGGAACCTCAACCTTTTCGGACGCCGTTTCTGCTGCTAATTCAGCACTTTCGGGAACCTCTACTTTTTCAGAATCCTGTTCTTCCTCTTTATCAACGATTTCGGGAACCTCATCAGTTTCCGACACCGGTTTTTCTTCTAATTCACCACTTTCGGTTTTTTCAACAGGTTCTTCAACTTTCTCAGCGCTTACTAGCTCTTCAACAGGTTCAGATACCGGTGCTTCTTCTTCCACAGCCTCAATATCTTCTGATATTGCGACTGATTCTTCGGTTGATGTTTCTCCGGTTTCTTCTTCTTCAGCAGCCTCGGTTTCTGGTGATGAAGCTGGGATGTTGTCAGCAATTTCAGATGCTTCCGGTTCTGACCCGGTTTCGTCAATCGTTTCATCAACCACTGGCATTTCTTCTTCAACATCATCTGCGCTTGCTGCTGCTTGTTCAGCTTCAGGAGGAGAGTTTTCAGTCAAAGCTTCTTCAGCGGTTTGCTGAGTCTTATCAGTTTCGGGTACAGTTGAAGTTTCGGCCTCCATGAGGTCGCCTGAAGGTTCATTTAATGATTCCTGGTTTTCAATTTCAGAAGATTCAGTGTTCTTTTCCATTTCAGGAGTGTTTTCCTGCTCAGGTGTCTGATTGGTCAGATCTTTGGGTTCCATGCTATTTATTTATTAATGGTTAATCCGGTATGGCTATAATAAACTCATGCTGTGAAATATTTCGGGCAATGAAGGTGCATAGCCTTTCCGTGGGAAGAATAGTTACGTAATAATTAGAATTGACATAAAAGAAAAATTTCTCTCTGGAATGTTGTCCGTTAAAAAGGAGTGCAAAACTAATAATATTTTGAAAGGGAGACACATTGCCAGAATAAAATGATTGAAAGTATGCTTGTTATTCCAGCGAGCGCGAATTAAATATTATATAACCGAAGTTCAGCAAAACAGAAACCGGTGTTTCATTTTTGTCGAAATAGTTAACGCTTAAGCTCAGTGGTCCAACAGGAGTATGGAACACCAAAGCCGCTGAACCTGCAAGGTTCACAGTAGAAAAGGAGGGACCGTATTTGGCAAGGAAGTTTTCATCGCGGAGTATAGCCCGGTAAGGACTGAAGGCAAATGCTTCGAGCCTGAGGTCCAGATTGCGGCGGATCATAAAAATATTTTTTAAACCCACTGCTGCATAGTTATGTGAACGGTAAGCCGGCGAAAACATCGTTTTACTGTAAGGGACCGGATGAAAAGCAGGAGCCGTAAGTACCGTTGATGTATAATTACTGAACATTTCCTGTGTTGACAGCACCAATTCACTGAAAATGCCAATGCGATAAGGACTTGCCACTTCAAAGAAATGCTCGTACGTAGCTTTGAACTGCCACCAGCTATGCGTTTTATCCATTGTATTGCGGCGCAATGAGGTTGATCCCGGTGTATGAATTTCCTCTCCTGAAACCAAACGTGCCGATAAGTGTAAGAACTTCCCGCGATTGGCGTATTGCTTATAGTTTAGCGTACTCATTTCATAAAGTATGAAAGGGCTGAAGCCATTTAACCTGGTTTGATCAGCGGTATCAATACGGGAAAAAAAGTTGGTCTGATAATACTCATCCTTTAGTTTGAACGACGAAACCCCTCCGACAATTTTGCCTCGGTTCCGTGCAGGGATACCGACATTCAATGCCCAGTTGATTTCGTTCTGGTGAAGAAATGATGGCGTTTTATCCTCAAAGAAATAGCTACCGGATGTGAAGTAATCCCATTGGTTAAAAGTAAGTACAGGTTCAAAATACACTGGTAAAACTGTAGATAAATCAAAGCGGACACCTAACTGGGCTGAGCTGTAAAATCGTCCGATATAGGTATTTAACGACAGGGAAAGTGCATGTAAACCGAGCAGGTTGTAACGAAGACCTGCAAAAGCTGAATTGATTGTAGAAGAAGAAATGTTGCCGCCAAACTCAACACGGATATCATGTTCGCGCTGCACATCGAGGTAGAGGTCGAAAAAGCCGGTGGCATTATTGATCCTCAGTTCAGGGAAAATATAGTTGATCTTATCATCGGCGAGTAGCTTGAAGTATTCTGCCTTGATTTTTTCAAGGGGAACCTGGTCTTCGCCAAGCCGGAGCATGCGGTTCACATACATAGTCTGGTTTTCATCAAGCCCTGTGATATGGATTTGATCAATGATGAGTGGTGGCTGGCTATCAATAAATGCGGCTCTCCGTTGATCTACTTCTGCCTTACTGATGGTGTCGTATACAAATTTTCTTAGTTCCGGGATCAAACGTTTGGTGGCAACATAACCACTATCAATAAAAGCTTTTGTGTGCCTGAAGTCTATCACATTTACATCGCGCAGGCAGGGCTGGATGAGTACCCCACTCTCACATGGTATATTATAATCGGTTTCCGATGTAAGCATTGCCTGCAATTGGGAAGTCAGGTCGTCGTCGCGCATGTTTTTGAAATCGCTTGCAGCACGGCTGCCGATGATCATATCAGGGAAAAACTCATCATACATGATATCA
Source organism: Bacteroidales bacterium (assembly GCA_014860575.1). Lineage (NCBI taxonomy): Bacteria > Pseudomonadati > Bacteroidota > Bacteroidia > Bacteroidales > Bacteroidales bacterium. Next base: position 2,195 of record JACZJK010000049.1, on the reverse strand, counting down.
ACAGGAAAGTTATTGTACATGCCTCCATCGAACAACAACTTTCCATCAATCCTGATTGGTTTAAAAACAAACGGAAAGGTCATCGAAGCCCTGACGGCATTCCCAAGATTTCCACTTTTAAGTGATACTGCTTTATTTTCCAACACATCAGACGCTATGCAGCGGAAGGGCACAAAGAGGCTATCGAAATTGTATTGCGCCGCAGCCCCGGCAGCGGAATAGAGCTCCATGAAAACAAAATCCATTACAAACGGCGAAACCAGGTTTACTGGCATTTTATGCCTGAATACCGAATCAATATTGAACCGCAGGCTCAGCCATGAAGCATTATGGTTTGGCTGTTTGAAATAGAACTTGTATTCATCGCTTATTTTACCATCTACCCACTTCGCAAAATCTTCTGATAAAATCACTTCCTCCATTTGTTCGGTACTCCAGCCAATGGCATATAATCCGCCAATGATCGCCCCCATTGAGGTACCAGTTATATAATCAATTGGAATTCCTTCTTCTTCAAGTGCACGAATCACGCCTATGTGCGAAGCGCCTTTGGCTCCGCCACCACTCAGCACCAGGCCTACTTTTTGGCCCATGGTTTCATTAGGCGTAAAAAGGCATAATAAAAGTGCAAACAGGATTGTCTTGCTTAGGTAATTCGAATTTAGATCGTGGCCAGTGGTTTTCATCTGAGGTTAATGCGTTGGGGAGTTGGGAAAAAGAATAAAGAAATACTTAAGTCCTTAATCAAAACGTATGCCATTGAATTAAATTTTTGGCCGGATTGATTAAGCACAAAAGTAAACAGCCGCTATGGCTGCCAAAAGAAAATAAGGATGAATGACGGTTAAACTGCTTCCAACGCCTGATCCAGGTCGGTGAGTAAATCTTCCACATCTTCGATGCCCACAGCGTAGCGAACCAGCCCATCGGTAATGCCGGCTTTGAGCTTTGCCTCATGCGACATTTTTGAATGGGTCATGGATGCCGGATGTTGAATCAGTGTTTCCACTCCACCTAATGAAACGGCTAGCAAAGCCAGTTGTACATGATCCATCATTCGCTTGCCGGCATCGAGGCCGCCTTTGAGTTCGAAAGAGATCATACAACCCGGGCCGGCCATTTGTGTTCTGCCAAGATCAAATTGTGGATGTGAAGCCAGGCCAGGATACTTAACCCACGCTACTTTTGGATGTTGTTCAAGGTATGCTGCTATTTTGATTGCATTTTGCTGTGCCCTGTCAATCCTGATACCAAGGGTTTTCAAGCCTCTTATCACCATATACGCCTGGTGCGGGTCCATATTGCAACCCAGGTTGATCATCGTAGAGCGAAGTTTCTTATACAGCGTTTCATCTTTTGCGATCACTATACCGGCTACAATATCTGCATGTCCGTTAATGAATTTGGTCATTGAATGGAAAACAACATCGGCACCCAGATCCAATGGTTTTTGAAGGTAGGGACTGCAGAAAGTATTATCAACCACCAGCAAAAGGTTCTTCTCCTTTGCAATGGCAGCGCATGCTTTCAGGTCGGTGATATCCATGGTTGGATTAGAAGGCGTTTCAACAAACAGCATGCGGGTGTTAGGCCTGATTGCCTGCAGTACTTCATCAATGTTGGCGGTGTTCACATAGGTTGATTCAACTCCAAATCGTGAGTAGTGCTGTTCCATCACCATGCGCGACGGTCCATACACTGCTGCCGAACTTACCATGTGATCGCCCTGGCTCAGAAGTCCGAAATAAATTGTGTTTACCGCGCCCATTCCCGAACCAACTGCTATTCCTCCAAAACCGTTTTCAAGCTCGGCAACGATATTTTCCAGAACCCCAATTGTTGGATTGCCAATCCGGGTATAGATATAACCATTGCTTTCGCCTGAGAAACAGGCTGCGCCCTGATCGGCGCTCTCAAATGCAAAGGTTGAGGTTTGATAAATTGGAACCGTGGCGCTTCCCAAAGGATCGTGGTAGCCACCACCATGAATTAATCGGGAGTTGAATCCGAGAGTTTTGTTTTTCATATAGTCTTGTGTTAGAAATATGGTTGAATCTGATGGGTTGAAAAAGTGCGGCAAAGTTAGGGGATAGAATTGGAATAACATAGGGGAAAGTGGGCGTGGGCAAAGGGCGTGGGCAAAGGGCGTGGGGCGAGGGGCAAAGTGCAGGGCATCGGGCACAGGATGCAAACCC
>JACZJK010000048.1 GCA_014860575.1 Bacteroidales bacterium | reverse complement strand
GATAATGGAAACCATTGCCGAGCAATGGGAAATCATCAAGGCTTATGAGGGTAAGATCCCGTTGATTGAGATGGATATTTTTATGGCCAACATCCGCAAATTATATGACGATTTCTATTTATTGGAAAAAATCAATAAAACACCCGGTTTTGATTCCGATAAAATCAGGTCACGGATAACCCGCGAATCTTCCTTTGTTTTTGAAATTGGTTCGAACCCAAAGCCTGCTGTCAACGAGGTAAAGGAAGAACCGGTTCATCATGTAGAACCTCAAATTGAATCATCGCCGGAAGATGAGAAAGAGCCGGAACTAGAAATGTTTATCCCGGATGAACCGGAGAATTTTTCTCATCCTGAACCAGCCTCCGAATCCCCATCAGAACCGGGCCTTGATCTTATCGGGGAAAATATGCCTGACTTCGAAACAGATCCTGAGCCGTTAAGTCAACCAGCAGAAGAGCCGGAACAAGAGTTGGACGAATTACTAGGACAAGAACCAGAAGAAGAACCGGAAGATGAGCCTGATCCAGAAATAACGCCTGAATCAACGAATCCGGCAATTGAGCTTTACCATAATGAGCCTGAAACAAGTAAAGCGCCAGCAGAACAGCCTGTTTTAAGAAAACCTTTACCAGCGCCCCTGCCTGACTTATTTGGTTCGGCACCCACCCTTGCCGATAAGTACCAGGCCGATAAAAAATCCGTGAACGATCATTTGACTGCAAACGGGAACGATAACTCGCTCGGAAACCGCATGCAGCAAAGCCAAATCAGCGATCTGAAATCTGCAATCGGGATTAATGATAAATTCCTTTTCATCAACGAACTCTTTAAAGGCGACCTGGCCGGCTACAACCGTGCAATCGAAAACCTTAACGCCTGCCAGATGAGGCAGGAGGCGCTGGATAAACTTGACACAATGCGAACTCAATTCAATTGGTCAGAAAATTCGACCTCTTTGACGCGACTAAATGAATTTTTGAAAAGAAGATACAGTATCTGACCTCTTACTTCGAACCAATGACACAAAAAAAACTCACCCTTGTTGTATTTGCATTGCTGTTTGCTATCGGCGGCATTGCCCAGGAAAAGGATTATGCAATAAGCCTGATTGACTCACTTGCTTCACCCTTGATGTATGGCCGGGGCTATGTAAATAAAGGCGACAGCCTGGCTGCTGCTTTCATTGCATCAGAATTTCAAAAGCATGGGATGAAATCGTTCGGCGCTGATTTTTACCAGCCTTTCCTTTTAAGTGTGAACACCTTTCCTGACCGGGTTGGTGTAAAGCTTAACAACCTGGCATTAATGCCCGGAAGTGAATTCACCGTAAGCGCTGCATCCCATGCCGATCATGGAGTTTACCCCATCAGGGTGATGAAGCGAAAGATGCTTGATAAACCCAGGCGGCTTCAACGCTTCAATAATAAAAACAATTCCAATCATTATGTTTTGTATGATTTTGATATGCGTGCGATCCAATCGCGCGACACCTTGCGCATGATAGATTCGCTGGTTCGCAACAATGTGGCTGGATCTCGGGGCGCAATTTTTGCCAGGCCAGCAGTTTCATGGCATGCATGGGTAAAAGAAATGAGCGATGAGCCGTTTACAGCAATTGATGTTCAAAGCGATCAGATTCCCAAAAAACCACGTACCATTGAACTGGATATTGTTAATGCATGGCTTCCCGATTATGTTACCCGCAATGTGATTGCCTGGATTCCCGGAAAGACAGAGCCCGATAGTTTCCTTGTGATCACAGCACATTATGATCATTTGGGAATGATGGGACAGCAAACTGTTTTCTCTGGCGCCAACGACAATGCCAGTGGCACAGCCATGCTGATTGACCTGGCACGGCATTACAGCCTTCCTGAAAACCACCATGATTATTCCGTGGCTTTTATGGCTTTCAGCGGCGAGGAAACAGGGTTGCTGGGTTCAAAGCATTATACTGAGAACCCATATTTTCCGCTTGCCCGGATTAAATTCCTCCTCAACCTCGATATGGTTGGAACCGGCAGCGATGGCTTGCTTGTTTTCAACGGAACAACTGATTCAGTCCGCCTTGAAACCATGAACAACATTAATGATGAGAATAAATATCTGAAAGAGCTACGGGTGAGGGGCGAATCGCGAAGCAGCGATCATTATTACTTTTACGAAAAAGGTGTTCCCGCATTCTTTTTGTTGACCATGGGAAGCGAGCACCACCATTACCATAATATTTACGATACACGTGAAGCCGTTCCGCTTACCAAATATGACGAAGTGTTTCGTTTGATCACCGATTTTTTTGATACGTTTTAATTCAGCAAATGCCCGGAAAACTCTATCTCGTTCCAACGCCCATCGGCAACCTTGAAGACATAACGCTGCGGGCCATCAGAACTTTAAAGGAAGTTGATCTGATCCTGGCCGAAGACACACGAACTTCAGGCGTGCTGCTCAAGCATCACGGTATTTCCCGGCCGCTGCAATCGCATCATATTCATAACGAGCACAAAACTGTTGAAACACTCGCTAATCGCATCAATGATGGATTAAACGTGGCACTGATCAGCGATGCCGGAACACCGTCCATAAGCGATCCGGGTTTTTTACTCGTGCGAACCTGCATCGAAGCTGGTGTAGATGTAGAATGTCTTCCGGGCGCAACATCCTTTGTTCCCGCACTGGTAGTTTCGGGACTGCCATCTGATCGCTTTCATTTTGAAGGCTTCCTGCCACCAAAGAAAGGAAGGAAAACCCGGCTGGAGTATTTGGCTCAACTTGATTGTACGGTAATATTTTTCGAATCGCCACACCGGATCGCCAAAACTTTAAAAGAATTAATTCAATATTTTGGTAGCGAACGCAAAGCCAGCCTTTCACGCGAACTTTCAAAGCTTCACGAGGAAACCCTCAGAGGAACCCTGGCTGAATTGGCCGTGATCACTGAAAGCCGGGCTTTGAAAGGGGAGATGGTGGTTGTGGTTGGCAGTAGCAGCGGCAGTAGCAGTAGGAAGTAGCAGTAGCAGTTTGCAGAACCAGTAACCAAAAACTAAACTACCTAAACTACCTAAACTTCTAAACCCATAAACCCCGAACTTAGAACAATAGAACAATAGAACTTTGAACCAGCAACCAGCAACCCATGCACACCTACAAATTCCCCCGCCCCGCTGTAACCGTTGATATCATCGTGTTCAGAAATAGCATGAGCGAAGTTTTGCTGATCAAACGCCTTCACCCGCCCTTTGAAGGCAAGTGGGCATTGCCGGGCGGTTTTATGGACATGGATGAAACCCTCGAAGAAGCGGCGGTTCGGGAACTGGAAGAAGAAACCGGACTTAAAGGAATTGTGCTAAGTCAGCTACACGCTTTCAGTGCCCTCGACCGCGATCCCCGCCACCGCACCGTTTCTGTTGCGTTTTATGGAGTGCTTGAAAATGACCGGGCTTCAGTCAAAGCTGGTTCAGATGCCAAAGAGGCTGAATGGTTCAAGTTGAACACACTACCACCCCTTGCTTTCGATCATGAGGAAATACTGGAAATAGCTTTCAGGAAACTCTTATAAATGCGATTCCTTATTTGTATTTGAGATCTGTAGCTGTACCTAGCTGGCATTTAAATCTACATTACCTCCATCATCGCCTTTACCACATTCATGGCGCCAAGTTCAATGTGGATAATGTCTGCGTCAAGCATATAACATGGTGTTGAAAACACATTGTGCTTTTTGTCAACTACTACTTCACCATGAGTGGTTTTCACATGTTTCGATCCCATCTTGGTAATGGCTTCAACTGTTTCTGCATGCTCGCCAACAGTAAGCTCAACATCGCCGAGCAACCTTGCAATCAACGTCGGTGCAATACAGAGTGCGCCAATCGGTTTTTTGTTAGTATGTGTGTCTTTCACAGCTTTTTCAACATCAGGATTTACTTTGCAATCGGCTCCATCAAAGGCATATGTGCACAGGTTTTTGGCCACGCCGAAACCTCCAGGAAGGATAATTGCATCATAATCCTTTGGATCGTATTCAGCCAAAGGTTTGATATTTCCCCGTGTTAGCCTAGCTGACTCAACCAGCACGTTTCTTTTTTCCGGCATTTCCTCGCCGGTGAGGTGGTTGATTACATGATGCTGCATCATATCCGGGGCAAACAACTGATAATCTGCGCCGGCTTTTTTAATAGCAAGAAGTGTCATTACTGTTTCGTGAATTTCGGCGCCATCGTAAACGCCGCACCCTGAAACTATTACTGCAAACTTTTTCATGGCTTAAATTTTAAATTATGTTTTTTTTCATGCTAATAGAATTCAAATTTAACAAAATCATTAAAAACAGACTTCACCTCATTTGAATTAACTAAATTTAACATCGCAATTTTAAATCCCTATGTGCGGACGTTTTTCACTTACAACCGATGAAGCCATTCTGAATGAGCGGTTCAGACTGGCGAGTGGCATTGAACCTTATGTAGCCAGGTACAATTGCGCTCCTACCCAAAAACTTGCTGTGATTACCAATGAAGAACCACGGCATCTGAGCTATTTCCATTGGGGATTGATTCCCTTTTGGGCCAAAGATGAAAAGATTGGCAGCAAAATGATCAATGCCCGGGCTGAAAGCATTGAAGAAAAACCGTCTTATCGAAATGCATTCCGTCAGCGCCGTTGCCTCGTGCTTGCCGATGGGTTTTACGAATGGAAAAACGAAAATGGCAAAAAGCCATACAGGATAACAATGAAAGATCTGCAGCCTTTCGCTATGGCCGGAATCTGGGAAACATGGAAGAATCCTGAAGGCAAGAAAATCAATTCATTTTCCATTATCACCACCTCAGCCAATGAGCTGATGAAAAACATCCATGAGCGTATGCCTGTAATACTGCCATCGGAATTTGAAGAAACCTGGCTTAAAAGTAATGATCCCCGCGAAATTCGGGAATTGCTGCAAGCTTTTGAATCGGAAAAAATGCAGGCCTATGAGGTTTCAAAGCTGGTGAATTCGCCGGGGAATGATAATTCCGCTGTGATTTTACCGTTGGATGGAAAATGAGAATGTTATTTTCGGAATGTGCTTCTTGATATATAGTTACCATTCTACTGCACCATCAAATTACACCCCTTCACATCGCTGTTATCAAAGCGGCCAAGCACTTCAAAGGTTTCGTCATCGTTGATCCTTCCGAGGTCCTGCGTGGAAATGAAAGAACAAGAATGAATGTTGGCAAGGTCAATGATATTGATAGCGCCGGTTCTTTCAGCTGGCAAATTACGGAAAGGATCGTTCAAATCCCGGATCAGGATTTTCATCCAGGGAGGGGTTCGGAAAAAACCTTTGCCTTTTGAGTAGGCTTGTGAGAGCAATTCAGTCATCCCGTATTCGGAATGGATCACGGGAATTTGAAATCGCGAACCAAGTATTTCATGCAGTTCTTCTCGAACCATTTCCCTCCGGCGGCCTTTCATGCCTCCTGTTTCCATAACAATGAAATTTTCAGGCAGTGCAATCGGATGTTTTTCTGAGAAATCAAGCAAGGCAAAACTTACCCCGATCAAAATGGTTTTTTGCTTTTGTGCAACTAGTTTCTCAATAGTTTCAGCCAGCTTGTGATGATCGTACAAATAAAAACCATTATCAGCATGTCCGCTTTGTTGCATCAGATTCTGAATCATATACACCAGGCTTGAACCTTCGCGTTCGAGGTAAGAAGGCAATAGAGCGAGGATGCAATAATCTGACACTGGGCCATAATTCATTTCAAAACAACGAAGCAAACTTTTGTTATAAACTAACAAATCAGTCACATAATGTTTTGATGTTGCCTGTCCCGTGGTGCCGCTGCTAGTAAAAATCTTTTCTGGCTGGTGCTTACCGCATTGTATTTTATGAGTCCTGAAAAGTTCAACAGGAAGAAATGGGATTTTCTCAACTTCTATCACATCATCAACCCTTATGCCCAACAAATCACAGAATTGTTTATAAACCGGATTTGCGTTATTCTGATAACGAAAAGCACCAAGACAGGCACTTTTGAACCCTTCGCTTGTGGCGGTTGTGAACAAGCTTTCGAAATCTGGATAATATTCTGACATCAGTAGAGTTTTAATATAAAAGCAGTAATTTTAGGGTTCCAAAAAAAAATAAAACAGTGCGGGCATTTTTAATCATTTCGGCAAGCGTTATTTTTATGTTGGGATCCTGCATAAAGGAAAAGGAATTTCCTATTGAGCCGCAAATTGAATTCAACAACTTCACAAAGGTACTTAATCCACCTGATACCATTCCCACACAGCTAATCCTGAGCTTTCGATTTACAGATGGCGATGGCGATATTGGCCTCTATGAACATGAAACAGATCCTCCTTTCGATTACAATCTTTTCATTGATATGTATAAGCTTGAAAACAACCTGCCGTCACTCATAATTTTTCCCGATACAACCACAACATTCAACAGTCGCATTCCCCGGATTGATGAAAATAAAGGTGAAAAGCCAATAGAAGGAATGATTGAGTACACCTTTGATTATTCTTTGCTGCGGTCATTTCTGCTTTCCGACACCATTGCATTCGATATAAGCATTAAAGATCGTGCCTTGCATCAGAGCAATACAATTCGAACACCTTTTTTTATTGTGGAATAGGCAGTTTTTGCAAAAGCATGCAACCCTAACTCTGATAAAAAGCCTACTTTTGTAAGGGGCAAAAAGTCTTTTTCCCCGATGATCCGAAACTATGAGAAATCCCTATTCTGACAGGAAATATCTTGTAATTGGTATTATAATATCCGTTGGGGTTCTTTTTGTATTCCGGCTTTTTTTTCTTCAGATTATTGACGACAGTTATAAACTCTCAGCAAGCAATAATGTGCTTCGCTATATGACCCAATACCCTGCCCGCGGTCTTATTTATGATCGCAGCGGAGAACTTCTCGTTTATAACGAGGCAGCATACGACCTGATGGTTATACCCCGCCAGGTTCGCAATATTGATACGCTGGAACTTTGCCGGATTATTGGAATTGAAAAAGAAGCTTTTATCAGAAATTTGAACCGTGCAAAGGCACATTCCTGGTACAAACCCTCCGTTTTTGAACAACAGTTGTCAACAGAAACGTATGGATATCTGGAAGAGAAGCTATTTAAATATCCCGGGTTCTTTGTTCAAACCCGCACCCTCCGCAAATACTCGCAGCCCATCGCTTCGCACACATTAGGCTATATTGGCGAGGCAAGTTCCAGGGTAATTGAGAACAATCCTTACTACCGCATGGGCGATTATATTGGAATAAATGGCATTGAAAGAACCTACGAGGAAATCCTAAGGGGTGAAAAAGGTGTAAAAATTATGATGGTTGATGTTCATAACCGTGAAATAAGAGGCTATCATGAGGGACGCTTTGATACCTCTTCAGTGATGGGTACGGATCTATACATAACCATTGATGCTGCGTTGCAGGCATACGGCGAAAAATTAATGCAGAACAAGCGTGGAAGCATTGTTGCTATTGAACCGGCAACCGGTGAAATCCTGGCACTTGTCAGCAGTCCGTCATACGACCCCAATCTTATGATTGGCCGTGCCCGTAACAAAAATTACGGCATTCTTTCAGAAGACACACTTAAACCACTCTTCAACAGGGCGCTCATGGCCACCTACCCACCTGGTTCAACATTTAAGATGGTAAACGGATTGATTTCACTTCAACACGGAGCAATTACTCCTCAATCACGATATTCCTGCCAGGGTACCGGTTCGCGTCCAATCCGCTGTAGCCATAATCATACATCGCCTCTGGCATTGCGGGATGCAATTGAACATTCATGCAACCCTTATTTCTGGGGTTGTTTCAGGGATCTTATTAACAGTTCCAGATTTACGAATACGGAAGAGGCATACAGCCATTGGGTTGATGACATGCACAGCTTTGGGTTCGGTAAGGTATTGGGAACCGATCTGTTCGGGGAACAAACCGGGAAAGTCCCAATGCCGAACGAATACAACCGCATTTATGGGGTTAATCGCTGGCGGGCATTAACAATAAGGTCGTTGTCAATTGGCCAGGGCGAAATTTTGCTCACACCTATCCAAATGGCTAATATGGCTGCCACCATTTCAAATAAAGGATATTATTACCCGCCTCACCTTGTTAAAGCAATTGGTGAAAACGACAGTATAAAGCCAATGGAGATTGAAAAGGTGAGAACCAATATTGATCAACACCACTATATTGAAGTGATTGAAGGTATGCACCAGGTTTTTACCGGTTCACATGGGACCGCACGCTGGTATAAGCTCAATGATATTTCGATGTGCGGAAAAACAGGCACCGCCGAGAACCCCCATGGCAAAGATCATTCTTTGTTTGTTGCATTTGCACCCAAGGAGAATCCACAGATTGCCATTGCTGTTGTTGTTGAAAACGCGGGTTTTGGAGCAACATGGGCGGTTCCTATTGCCACGTTGATGATGGAGAAATACCTTAAGGGTGAAATAAGTCGCAAAGAAGTAGAGGAAAGAATGTTAAACGCTATAATTTACTGATGTGAGAGACCGGGAAGGAATACTTGCCAATATTGACTGGCCAACTATACTCATCTACATTGGTTTGATGCTGATAGGTTGGATCAGTATTTATGCGGCAGTTTATCAGGAGGAAAGCAGTAGCATTTTTGATGTATCAGAAAGTTATGGCAAGCAATTGATCTGGATTGTAACAGCGCTTTTAATTGCAGGAACCATACTGCTCATTGATATCAAGTTCTTTCCGGCGTTTGCTTATGTTATCTATGCGATCTCAATGCTGGCGCTGATAGCGGTTCTTTTCAAAGGTGCTGTTATTGCGGGCAGCAAATCATGGTTTCAAATCGGGGGATTTGCACTTCAGCCCGCTGAGTTTGCAAAATATGCAGCAGCCCTGGGACTGGCCAGGGTTATGAGTTCTGCTTCGTTTAATTTGCGAACATTAAAAGGTAAAGCTCAGGCTTTTGGGATCATCGGGTTACCTGCAGCATTGATTCTGCTTCAGAATGATACAGGTTCGGCATTGGTGTTTTCCAGCTTTTTGATTGCTTTTTATCGCGAAGGACTTTCGGGAAGTGTATTGATTTTAGGCGCAGCTATGGCTGTGCTTGTGCTGGCGACTTTACTTTTTGGAGAGCTTTCGATTATTATTGCATGTATTGTAATCGCGGCTATTGCATTGCTTTTTATAAAACGCTACACTGGCAATATTTTGAAGATTGCGGGAATGCTTATTCTTGCGATCGCTTTTATACATACAGTCGAATATTCGTTCGAGAACGTTCTTCAACAACATCAAAAATCACGTATCAATGTGCTGCTCGGGAAAGAAATTGATTTAAAGGGAGTGGGCTATAACCTTCACCAGTCAAAGATTGCAATTGGTTCCGGTGGCTTTGCCGGAAAGGGATTTCTGCAGGGAACGCAAACCAAATATAGCTTCGTGCCCGAGCAAAGCACCGATTTCATTTTCTGCACCGTAGGCGAAGAATGGGGCTTTATCGGCAGTGTTTCGCTTATATCATTGTACATCCTGTTATTAATCCGGTTGATCCGCTTAGCAGAACGGCAACGTTCAGATTTCAGCCGGATTTATGGCTATGGGGTTGCATCGGTTTTGTTTTTTCACTTCACCATCAATATCGGGATGACCATCGGACTGGTTCCGGTTATTGGTATTCCGCTGCCTTTTATCAGTTATGGTGGCTCATCGTTGTGGGCTTTTACAATTATGCTGTTTACCTTTATTAAACAGGATGCCAACAGGTTTGCATTATTATAATGTTGAAATGAAAAAGCCTTGCTCCAGTAAAGAAAGCAAGGCTTTTTACAATTGTAAGTTCTGATATTCTAATAGAACATCATCCGATTATCCGTTACGTTCGCATTGTCCTCGATGGCTTTAACGCCTTCGCGTGAAACACGGCTTCGGAAATTATTGCTGAGCACCCTTTGTATGCCTTTAAGATCATCGCCTTCAGGTTCTTTGATGATGTATTCATCAACCATGAGAATGTAAACAGCAAGGTCGCCGGCAACAGGTTGGGAAAATTGCTTTTCCTCCATTGAGAAAATCTTGCCAACAATTTTGGGTTCCCTACCGAAATTGGGAAGATTTAAAGAGTTAAAGGTAAGGTTTGGCAGCGATTCAACATTGGTTTCAAGTTTTGCAGCAATAGCATTTAAATCGTTGTTGTCTTTGGCTGCATCCTGCATACGGCTGATGAGCAGTTCAGCCTTTTTTTCCCTGCGAACCAGCGGCTCAATCATAGCTTTTGACTGATCAAATGGCATGGTTCCTTCTTTTTGAAGGCCTGTCAGAGTAGCCACAACAAATGATCCTTCCACATCAAATGCGGGTGAAACATCGCCAACTTTCGTGTCTTCGTTGTACATCCAGCGAATCAGTTCACGTGGCATAGTAATACCAGGAATACTGTTATCCATAGGTTTGATGCTACTTGCATTTCTTTTTGATAGTCCGGCATCAACAATGGCTTTTTCAAAAGCTTCGCTATTGCGGTTGGTACTTGCAAACTGGCTTGCATTAACATATGTTTCCTGAACTGTACGGGTGCTGGGTTCAATAAATCTGTCAACAATTGCAACCCTTACCTTTTGAACAGGCTCCGTTTTACCTGTTATTTCTATGATGTGAAAACCAAATTGTGACTCAGCCATAACAATCTGGCCAACCCTGTTTTCAATTACGGCCTGGTTGAATGGATATACCATAGCGCCATCCTTAAACCAACCGAGATCACCCTGGTTTTGTGCTGCCGAAGGATCGTCAGACATTGTTAAGGCTAAATCAGCAAATTTGCTACGGTTTTTCATGATTTCATTAAAGAGGCTATCAGCCCTGTTTTTCGCCTGTTCTTTTGTGCGGGTAGTTTGCTGGTTCATACCGGTTGCCTGGTGCGAAACCAAAATATGACTGGCTTTCAGGGAGTCGGGCCGGATTCCAGTGTCCATCAAACGGGCCATAACATGACGGCCATCTTCAACAAAGGGGCTTACCATAGTTCCGACAGGAGCTTCAAAAAGCGCTTCATCTATTTTCAATGGCAATTCACCACGTTTGAACCATGTACTGTCATAACGTGAGTCAGAAACCGCGTTTACAAAAACAGGGATGTCGTTGACTTGCTGAAATTCCTCATAAAGCTTGTTGAATTCTGCGGCAATTCTTTCCCGATCCTCTTCCGAAGCCTGAATTTCGAAGATAACATAGTCAATAGCACGTGTATCTTCCTGGTTATAACGGAATTTATTGTTTTCGTAAAAGCGTTTCATCTCCTGTTCGGTAACCGCAACCTCTTCATCGGGTATAACCTGATAACGCAGGGCAACTGCTTTTACATTTGCCTGGCGGTTTTTCGACATAAAATCTTTGGTGGCTAACGCAGTAGGTACATGATAGGCTTTGGCAAGTAAATCAGTATGCTTGTTAACGAGTTGATCGTCCTTTATGGCTTGCTCAAGAAAAAGGTAGCGCTGACGCATTGCAGGATCAACCTGATCGAGGTTTCGAAGAAAGTTATCCACGGCTGCAGGGTCAAACACACCGGTTTGCGGATCGGTAAAACTTTGCCTGATAAAACTATGTGGTTCTGTTCCGCGAACTAATTCATCCAATTCTTCGGTTGATATATTCAGCCCGAGATGATCGTATTCCTTATCGAGAAGAATCTCGCGTATCATCTCTTCCCATGTTGATTGCCGTGTTGCGTATTGCTCCTGGGGTGTAAGATTTTCACGACCCAAATTCTGCCGGCGCATGTTAAGACTTTCTTCGAGACGCTGGTTATAGGCAAGGATAGGAATGTCTTCCCCATCAACTTCCGCAATGTTAAAGCTGCCCTGCCTGGGTCCTTTTGAAAATAAATCGCCGAGCACGAATGCAGCCAAAGCCACACCAATTATTACTATTAAAAGTGTTGATTGTTTTCTGATATCACCTATTAAAGCCATTTTTCATCCTGTTTTTAAATGAGTTTGCAAATTTAATAGAAATGTTAACGTAAAAAATAAAAATCTATAAGGAAAAGCACGAATACTCTAACTTGTGTTCAGAAAGCTCTAAGCTGGGATCGAAAAAATCTGCCTGCTTCTCATGAACCATCTAAAATCTTTAGCTGAACCTGTTGAATGAGGGTATTGGTTGCCTGCAGGATTATAAATGCAAACTTTCCAATTTGTATTTCTTCTCCTATGGCCGGAATGTCTTCGTGATAATGTAATATAAGGCCTGCAAGTGTCTCATAATCATCTGACTCAGGAAGCTCCATCATGTATTTCCCGTTCAGATAATCAATTTCATGGCGACCGGAAAAAATGAACTCATTGTCTGAAACTTGTTTTTCTGTCTTTTCTTCTTTGTCGTATTCATCATCAATTTCACCAAAAATCTCTTCGATGATGTCTTCCATCGTAACAATCCCTGATGTTCCACCAAATTCGTCAACGACGAGTGCAATGCTTTTATGCTGCTGTATGAAAGTGGTGAGTATTTTGTTGGCCGTCATGGTTTCTGGGGCAATGATGATTGGCTTGATGAGCGGCTGTATACTTTGGGGCTTACTGAAAAGGTCGAATGAATGAACATAACCAATAATGTTATCAATACTGTCTCTATAAACCAAAATTCTTGAAAGGCCAGTTTCTGCCATCTCTGATGCCAGCTCCTCAACCGGGTCATTTTCTTCAATGGCAACAATTTCATTCCTTGGAACCATGCATTCCCGTAGTTTTACATTGTGAAATTCCATTGCATTCTGGATCATTTGAATTTCCTGCCTTACTTCACTATCGTCAAGTTGCTTGTTGTCAAGCTCACGCACATAGTTATCAAGATCAACAGTGCTGAATTCATGTTCTTTTCCAGAAACTTTGATTCGAAAAATGTACTTAAGTATAAATTCAGATACACCATTAAATATTAAAGTTATCGGAAAGAAGAGATAATAAAAGACACTTATTGGGATCGCAAAAAAGGTAACCAAGGCATTTGAGCTAATGCGAAACAGGATTCTTGGCAACAATTCTGCAACAATCAGGATAAGCAATGTCGTGAGAAAAGTTTGCAACAAGAAAATTGAAACATCATTGTTAAGGCTCGCAGAAAGGTTCTGTCTTAAAAACGGATCAAGCTTATTGGCAATGGCAACTCCATACATTACCAGTGCAATAACATTTCCGACCATCATAGCCGAAAGAAAGTGCGATGGTTTTTTTGTGAAGTCTGAAATCAATCTTGCTGAAGCCATGCCTTTATTTTTATTAAGCTCAATCTTCAGTTTATTTGAATTGATGAATGCGATTTCCATACCTGAAAAAAAGGCAGAAAGCAGAAGAGCGGAAAGAATAAGTGTATAACTATCCATTAATTTTTTAAGTTAGCATCCGGCTTGTGGGTTCAACTTTAGCGGTTTTGCCCTTTCTCATCTTCAATTTCAAACTCACCAGAGGTTTTTCTTATTACCCAATCATTGAATGATTCATGTGCTTCAAAGCCATTTTCGCCATAAAGCACATCGGATTGTGTAGTGATTTTTACAAAAACATCTGAGAATATTTTTTTCTCTGCCTGATCCCAAATCATGTGTTCGGTGTTCAGCTTTTCATTCTTTTCATGATTGATCACTATAACCTTGCGGCGCGCTTCCATCAATTTACGCTTTTCATAACTCACGCCATAGTCAGCCAGAAGCTCAGATTTCTTGTTCATGAGCGAATCAAAAAACGTCACATAAAAACCTTCGGGAAACTCCTGACGTGGGTCTTCACCAGCGTAAAAATTTGCCACGGGAGCTTCCATGATAAATTGCGGGATTCCATTTTCGCTGTAATGTACTGCAATATTATATGAAGATACCACAGGCAATGTATCGCGCTTAGTCATCTCGTTTACGAGGGCCATATCATTCTCGCAAGAAAAAAGCATTATCATCCACAGGATAATAATGCTGTAAAAGAATACATTTCTAATGCTTCGTCCCGGATGGGAGTAGGGGTCCATTTTTATAATGACTTTATTTGGCTGCTCTTATGGTGGTGTTTTCATTAATCCAACACTCAACCGTGAATGCTTCCCCCTCGGTATGTCCGTAAAAAAAGATTGTTTCAATGGAGGGAAAGTGTTTTGTGTATATGTTGATCCTTTGCGTTGCTTCGTCGGCAACTGAAGCATCAACCCTGCGCGCTTCCATGTATTTGTCGGCAGCAACCCAGTAAACCGCGTTGGTAGTGAGCTCGTTTGTGCCACATTCCTCGGCGCTGGCTGCATACAAATCACCAATAAGGATGTGAGCATGTCCATCAGTTGGCCTTGATTGAATGGCTTTCAAAGCTGCTTCGCGGGCTCTTACTTTGTTGCCTGTTTCTTTGTAGGATGTTGCCAGCAGAATCATACCATCTGCCCGATCGGCCGGACTTTCAAGCTTTTCAGCTTCTTTAAGAAAGTCAATAGATTTTGCGTACTCCTTGTTCCGAAAATACATCCTGCCAATTCCATAAGCTGATTGGGGTGATGGATCAAGTTCATAGGCTTTCAATGTGGTAGACAAATAAAGTGGGGCATCGGTGCAGCCTTTGCGGTCGAAAAGATTGATTACTTTGTATAGGAGCTCAAGATCTTCCGGGCTTTCATTTATTTTTCTGGTGAAGATAGCAATGAGGTCGTCGCATGATGCGTATGGCTCGAGGGTTTGCTCAATGAAACCCCTGATATTTTCCCAAACAGAAATTTGTTGTTGGTTATCCTGGTTTTTCGCAACGTTGAAATCAATGATCTGAATCATGGTTTCGTAAATTTCAAAGAATTCATCTTTTGAAATTTTTTCTTCCCGAACCATTCTTTCAGCATATCGAAAATACTGTGCGACTACCGGGGCTTCACTATCGTTGCCGGCAAGTTCAACTGAACGCCGGAAAATGCCATATAAATCATCATTTGCATTCGGACGATGAGAGATAAGGTTCACTCCTTTTCTACCCAAAATGTAGCCTTCTTTTCCAACGGCACGAATCCTTTGATCGTAAACCATCATTAAGGTATCAATAAGTTTTTCTTTCAATGCAGGATCTTTTTCTTTTGCAATCAGATATTCTACAATGTTTACACCATCAATATATGTATTTTCGCTGGCCAGCGGGCAGTTTAGAAAAACCCATCTCCACGGATTGATGGCATCTTCAATTACTGTTCCTGTTCCACCACTTGAACGCCACTGCCTGTAAAATTCGCGGTAAAGAGAAAGGTTGATAACGCAGGTTGCGCTATCCTCGCCGTACTTTGGCCCGGTTATTTGTGTGTAATCTGTACCTACCTGGGCATTTACAGGTGCTTTCATAAAAACTAACCCTAACAATAATCCTGTGGCGGCGACAACGATTTTTATATTTATCATCTTTTTCATAATTGGTTTGAATTTCACTGCTCAGTTTTTCATTTATTGGCTGGCAATTTTCTGTTTAAATCAAAAATATCTTCTCTGTTCGAACCATCTGTCGAGGATAGAGAAACTTGCAGAGAATCTGAAAAAGGTTTCCTCAATCAGGTTATTCTTTGTTGTGCCTCTCTGTCCTATTTCAATTCCGAGATTTATTGCTGATCTGGTTCGGCTTAATGGTAAACCAAAACCAAAACTTATGCCAAATTCATTCAACTGATTGTTATTAAGCTCAAGGTATGTTTGAGAGTACCTGATGCCGAAGCGATAACGCATTTTTTTCCAATAGGGTGAAATAGTTGTATTAATCGGTGTAAACTGAGTTCCAAGAGAAACTCCCATACTGTTTTTCAGAGAATCGCTGCGATCGAAAAGAGTATAGTTTTCCCAGTTTTGCCAGGTATAATCGGCAGCAATAAGCCAGCGACCGGTTTTCTGAAACATGATGCCTGCTCCTAAATCAGATGGTAATACCATTTTTCCTTTCAAAGAGGGTGTGTCAATAATTGTGTCCCGGATGTTATCAACACCTGTAAGACCTGGAAAATAGTTATAAGCAAGAACCTTATCCTTAATGGTAATCTTAGCTTCCGGGCTGTAAGTTAAACCCAACGTAAAGCTGTAATCATCATTTAGAGCTTGATTGTATTGGATCCCCGTGTTGAGCTTTAGATCCGAAACTGATGTGGTATTCAAAATGCGGGTTCCAAGCATAAACACTGAATCGGGAAATGAAAGGCTTCTGTTTTTTTCAAGGGTTCCAAATAAATAAACCAGATTAAAACCCACGGATAATCGTTTGCCTATTCCAACAGAATTGCCCCAATAAAACTGGTGTATTCCCCCTGATCCTTCAAAGTTGTGTTCTGTTTTTCCGAATTGCTCATCAATGCGGGAGTCAACTACCTTGTATCCCATATCAGAAAAGGGCAGTAAACCCAGGCTCGATTTCCAATAACTGGTTACCGGAAAGGCCATTAGTAAATGGCCAAGTGTAGCATAATTGCTTCGTTGGCTTAAGGTTTCAGTCCTGAGCCGGGCATATTTGTTATACAAACTTGCTTCAAACACAAAAGATTTCGGCTCAATGGAATGATAAGAGGCCGGATTATTGAAATTCACAAGCAGAGGGTTGTTTAGCCCAATGCTGGTTCCTCCCATCGCCATTATAGAAGTATGATTGTAAAGGTGCAAATCGCCAATGCCAAAGCGGGAATAAGGCGAACTGATCCGGGTTTGTGAGTTTGCTGAAGTGAATGCAAACAGGCATAAGGCCAACACCGTAAAAACCTTAAAGAATTTTTTCGTTTTCAATATTGTAGTTCAATATTATTTGTAATCCGTTTATAACCGGATTTGGGAGTGCAAAGATGCTATTTTTTAATCTTTTATGCAAAAATTTGCTATCACCGCCTCCAAAAATAATTGTTAAATCAGGGTAAAGTAGCTTGTACTTATCAATAATACCGTCAATCTCCACAGCAATTCCATTGATTACACCCGTGCTTATGGACTCTTCAGTAGTGGCACCTGTCAGGTATTTGATGTTCTTTCTTTTTACTAACGGAAGCTTGCCTGTAAAAGTGTGAAGTGCTTTAAATCGCATATCTATTCCAGGAGATATCGCTCCACCAACGAAGTTGCCATCATTGGTAACCAAATCCATTGTTATTGCTGTGCCGGCATCTATTACCAGTAAATTTTTACCCGGAAATGCATGCCAGGCTGCAACTGCAGCTGCAATGCGGTCTTTACCCAGTGTTTCAGGAGTTTTATAAGAATTTACAACTGGAAGTGCTGTTCCAGGATTCAGAATAATGGTTTTAAAGTGTTCATTCAATAACACCTTCAGTGTATCCGGGTAATTTACAACGCTGGACAAGATACAGTAACTTTGTTGTGGCAGCACTTTTAGATAGTTCCCGATCCTGCTGTACGATCCGTTTTTAAACACCCTGATTGAGAGCAGAATGTTTTTATCAAATACTGCAACTTTGAACAGGGTGTTGCCCAGGTCAATAATCACGTTCGTATCTGTTTTCTGTATCATGCCACTGCGGGTCTTACCGTTGGGTTACAAAAGTAATATAATGTCTTGCAAAAATGATGAATGCACAGATATCATTACTGTCCCATTAAAATCTAAAAAAGTTCTTTGATATATTTGAAATTTAGTTTGTTACAGGCGTTTTTCAATTAAACGGATTTCAATTTGCATTTTCGCTATTCTTAAAGAGAATAGCAAATGCATAAGGATAAA
>JACZJK010000047.1 GCA_014860575.1 Bacteroidales bacterium | reverse complement strand
TGCTGATGGAAACTCCACATCATACAGGTTTATCCCGGCGTTGTAATTATAAATGCCACCCCAGGTTGCCGGGAAAACTAATTTGGACGTGCCCGGAATAACTGTGAAATTGGTGCCATTCGACCGCCAGGCATCGGAGCCCCCAAGGTTGACCGTAAGGGTTGACGAACCCAGGTTCAGGGTGCGGTTGCTGGTATATTCAGAGCGAAAATACAGCATCGTTACATCCTGGTTATTGGTGTTCAGCGTTCCGTTGACCAAATAGAGGACGTGCCCGGGTATGCTCATTGCATCCTGTAGGGTCCAACTGCCAATACCATCAAATACTACATTGTTTAAATACGATTTTCCTGAAGAGGTAATTAAATTTCCAAATGAGGGAGATTTGAAGTTAACCGTCCCCATGAAATTGTAATTCATTTCATTGATCAGGGTCAATGAACCGTAAATATTCAATGACCGGGCAGATGCACCTGTAAACTGCGGATTGTTAGTAGTACCAGTCCAGTCCATACTGGCGCAGTTTGCATCCACATCAACCGTTACGATTGCCCCGCCTGAAGTAAATGAGGAAGCATTAAAAAACACGTTGTCATTCAAGGTGGGTGCTTGAGTATGAAAGGTTGAACCGCCCGAAGTGGTAGCCCAGTGACTGGCATAATCCGACCAGTTTCCGGTTCCGCCAACCCAGTAATAGTTGGCAGCGATCATTTGCACTATTGATAAGCAAAAGATAACAATAAAGAATAACAGCTTTTTCATGGTTTGTGATTTTGGTTCTGAATATTTAACTGTGTTAAGGTTTTAATCAATGATGGATAGCACTAAAGCTGGTGTTAATACGCTCAAATTTAGTAAGGCTTAAAAGTAAAAACCCGGTGAAATGAGTATTCGCCGGGTTTGAATGAGTAAGCGCTGGAAATGATTTATTATTTGATTTTATCCCAGACCTTCAAAAATTCTAAAGAGCGCTTCTTTTTTTCTTGAAGATATTTGCACAATGGAATGATCATCCATTACCAGATAACCACCATCACTCTTTTCGTAACGCAGAATATGGTCGAGGTTGACAAGGTGAGACTGATGTGTCCGGAAGAATCCTGAATCCTCCAGGAGTTCTTCATAATCCTTTAAGGTTCGGGAAACCAAATGTTTATCGCCATTTGCGAGGTAGAATATTGTATAATTGCAGTCAGCTTCAAGCCTTACAATGTCTTTGATATTGATTACATGCATACTTTCGGCGGTTCGTAGAACAATTTTCCTGAGCTTATCAAGATTGCTTAAAAGTGTCCTAAACCTGAGTTCTGATTTTTCACCTATGATTATTTCACGGGCTTTTTCAACAGCTCCAACAAGATCAGATGCCTTGAAAGGTTTAAGAATGTAATCGAGTGCGCTGAACTTGAAAGCCTTGATGGCATATTCTTCATAAGCAGTAATGAAGATTACCCGGAAATTAATTTTCTCAAACCTGCCAAGCAAGTCAAAACCATTACCATCGGGCAAATTGATATCAAGAAGCACAAGGTCTGGTTTTTTTTGGTTGATCAGATCAAAGCCTGAAGCAAGCGTTTCGGCTTCTCCGATAATTTCATGATCCAAACCTGCGCGTTTCAGAATATTCATGATTGTTTCGCGGGCTTTTTGTTCGTCGTCAATGATGATAATTGAGATCATGGTGTTGGTTGAATGGTTAATTGGTTGATTGGTGTTGTGTTTCGCGGCCCTGGTTTCGTGTTCTGTGTTTGGAGTTTTGTGTTTCTGAAGTGTTGCGCTAGTTCTCTTGTTATGGTTTGCATTCCATGTCTTCAAACTTCGTTATTCACATATTAATTTGTTAAAAACGTTTCTCATTGGTCAGGCCTTGTATTCACCTGCCACTGCCACATGCCACTTCCAACTGCTACTCTCTCAAGCCTGCCACGGCATCGTTATCTCTACGCGTGTTCCGGCTGGATTGCCATCCGGGTCGTATAAATCAGTAATTTTCATTACAAATTTATTACGAAATTTTGTTGACATGATCCCGAGCCGCTCATTTATCATCGGCACAGCCAGTGAAAGGTGCTCTGTGCTTTTACGAAAATGTTTCGATGCTTCACGCCCAATGCCGTTGTCCTCAACACTTACCATCAGCGATTTTCCATTTTTACTGAACCCAATGCTTAGCCTGCCTTGTTCCTTTTTATTGCGAAGCCCATGTTCTACTGCATTTTCAATAAATGGTTGTGCGAGCATCGGTGGGATCCTGATATTTGCGGCTTCAATATTCTCATCCACCGTGATGTTGAAAATGAACTTATTGTTGAACCTTAATGATTGCAGCTCAAGATAAATGCATATCATTTCCAGTTCTTTTTCCAGAACCACAAATTCTGCCCTTGAATTTACGAGTGTCATCCTGATCAGATCAGCAAATTTGGCCAGGAAATCGCTGGCTTTTTCAGGGTTGTGTTCATAAAAATAACTTTGAATTGCTATCAGGGAATTGAAAATGAAATGCGGGTTCATCTGCGAACGCAGCAAACGGTTTTCGAGTTCTACGGATCGTTGCGCCGATTTAAGTTTCGAGTATGCAATGTATAAGTAACCAATCAGAAGTGAAATCAGGAAGAAAAGGCCGGTAAGAATCAAAAGACGGTTCCGGCGACTGATGATAAGTTCCTGAACCCTGTTTCTCTCGCTGAGTAGTTCTATGTTCTGTTCTTTTTTTGAAGCCTCATATATTGCTTCCATTTCGCTGATAATCCGGTACTGTGAATCGCTGAAAAGAGAATCCTTTAGTGCGGCATAGTGTCTGAAATGCTGCAAGGCAAGTGCCGTGTTACCCGTTTCTTCATAGAAATGAGTCAGAAGTCTGTTGGCTTGAATCTGTAATTCCACTGATCCAATCTCAACGGCCTCCTGAAGCCCTTGCTGAAGCATCTCCAGTGCCCTACTAAATAGTTGCTGTTTCAGGTACACCAACCCAAGTTTTATTTTAACTTCGGCGATGCTTGCTTTATCATTGCCGGCTGTTGCAATTTCAAATGCCTGATGATAACTTTCTTCGGCTTTTATCCAGTTTTTTTCGCTTAGCCATGTATTGCCCAATGCGATATAGCAATCATCCTTGCCGTGCCGGTAGCCAAGCTCTTTGTACAAATTAAGCGACTTTGCAAGAAATTCCTTTGCCAGCATTTGATTTTGTTGTTTTTCATGCACCAACCCAATAAGCAGGTAACTGTCAGCTTCACGCTGGCGGTTTCCTGATTCAATGGCAATCCCAAGGGCGCGTTGATAATAATCAAGCGCTTTGCCTAGATTGTTCTGTGAAAAGTTAACATCACCAATATTCTGATAACAGGCGGCAATTCTTCTCGATTGGCTCGAGGTTTCGAACCATTCCAGGGCATGGAGATAATGTCTCAGCGAAAGGGAGTAAAATGCTTTCTTTTTATAAACGTTGCCAATATTGTTGTTGCAAATGGCTATCCAATCTTCGTCGTTCATTTGCCTGGCAATTTCCAGTGCTTTTTGCTGGTATTCAAGCGCCAGGTCATAGTTGCCCTGGTTATTGTATAATGTGCCGATTTCCCCGTAACATTCCGAGATGGCTGAAACATCATTCATTTCCTCAGAAATCTTGAGCGACGAGTTATAATACCTGAGTGATTCCTTATAATTTCCTTGCAACAGGTTTTCAATCCCTAATTGTATGTTTGCATCCCTTTCCAGGCGTTTAATCACTTTATAATTTGAGAATCCATAATTTCGGTCCCCAACCGGAATTTTTTGAATACCTGATCTGATTAATGAAAGGGCTGAATCGTAATAGAAGATCAGTGAATCGGAGGGGCCATCAAAGAAACTGTTTCCACGCCTGAAGAGACCCACTACCAGTGTGGTATCACCTTTTGCGAGCAAATTCGCCGGATCAGCAGTTTGTGCAATTGCATTGCTGAACTGAATAAATAATAAAAACAATTGGCAGAAAAACGCCAAACCAATAGTTGATTTTAAGCACCTGCACATGAGGCAATAATTGAATCAGAAGAAGAAAAGCTGATGATACCAAAGCGCGATAAAACCGGATTCAAAAATAACTAATTCAGCAGCCAAATCCTAGAGGTAGTTTTCACTTATTCTGGATTACTCAATTTGGATGTTTGCCTCGTATTCTCTAACAATCTGTTTTGCCAACTCAAAGTCTGCATTCGGCACAAATACCTTTACTGAACCGGCTCCACCGGGTGCCGTCCACCAGGGGTTCAATGTTCCCATTATCCCGTCTTTCACAAATGCATTAATTTCTGCATTTTCCAACAAGCTCTTTACCATTTCGGCTTGCCATGTTGTTCCTGCAAATACTTCTACCAATTCGCTGTTATGTTTAGGTGGCATGGGGGTGATTTTATATTGGGGTAGTTTCAAGGTCTGATATCTTATCACTTTCCACAATCACCAAAGGTTCTTTCATAGTATTGGTGAACTGAAACATGGCGGCTGCGACTTTATCAGCTTTCACCGCCCGGTATTTCTTAAGCATGCCAACCATCAGGAAAGAAAAAAGAGGAAAGACTTTTGCTGATATTGCTTCCGCCCAACGGTACTCTTCCCTTTTCCCGAGTAATAATGATGGCCTTAGAATGCAAAGATGACTGAATCCGAGTGCAGTGAGTTCCTGCTCAATCTTCCCTTTGGTTTTCAGGTAAAAGGAAGAACTCTTGGGATTTGCTCCAATTGATGAAATCAAACAAACCCTTTCAACGCCGCTTTGCCTTGCCCACTTGGCAATATTCAGCACATAATCATGATCCACTTTGAAAAACCCGGCTTTTCCACCGCCTTTCTTCTGGGTGGTTCCCAGGCAGATATAAAGATCGCGGATTTTTATGCCCGGATCGAAATTTTCCAGGTCAGAGAAATCAACTACATGCATTGCAATATTGCCGGCACTGTTTTCGGTTTTTTTGCGAACCGGCAGAACGATGGTTTCGTAATAATCTTTTCCGGAAAGCAGCTTCAGCAACTCACTTCCAACCAAACCGGTGGATCCGGCAATCATTGCATTGGGTTTCATAAATGAAAAATTTAAACGTTTTTTCTTGGAGCCAGGAATTTATTGTAAAGCATCAGTCCAATAATAGTTGCCACACCGATTAAACTGAAAATAAACCAGAGCAATCCGGGACGTTGAAGACCATCCACAAAATGAACGTATAAGGTTGCGCCTAAAATCCCGCCGATAGCGCTTCCGATTACGCCATAAAGGAAAGAATATCCAAGGTATAGCGCTTTTTTATCGGCCGGAGCGATCAACCCCACGTAGGAGATGAATTTGGGGTGAGCCGTCATTTCGCCGATGGAGAAGATGATGATTCCGGCCATGAACACCCATGCATGTGTGGAAATTGCCAGGATAGCCATTCCCAGGGTTCCCATCGAGATTCCAACAATCATTGTAGGAAGGGCTTTGGTATTTTTCACAATACTCGACACTAATAATTGCAGCAAAATGATTGTACCTGCATTGATAACAGTTACGTGTTCGGCGTCAAATTTCCAGTTTGGATTGTCCACGAATAAGCGAAGGAAACTGTTCACAGCATTGTTGACCGGGCTCATATCCATGTATTCTTTCAGGTACCAGAGTACGGTGTCGAACATCTGGAAATACAGGATCCAGAACATCGAATAGATCACAATCATTGTAACAAAGCGATAATCTTTCAGCACCAGCACAACACCTTTGAGAACCTCAAAAATGGTTTTGGTACTTTTTGGACGAGGTGGTTCCTTGTAAACGAAAATGTTAAGGATCAGCAGCCAACCGGTTCCAACAGCAGCCATAACGAAAATATATGACCAACCGATGCCCTTGAAATACGGAACGAGTATCAAAGGGAAAATAAATGCTCCGAGGTTGATTGTCCAGTAAAAAATCCCGAATCCAAGGCCGCTGTTGCTTGCATCGGTTTCGCGGGCAATGGTTCCGGAAATAATCGGTTTAAAAAACCCGGCGCCTACGGCCATCAGTGTAAGGCTGAGAAATACCAGCGAATAGTCCGTTACTGTACTTGTAAGATAGTAGCCGGTACTCATCACCAGGAATGCAAACATCAGTACTTTGCGATAACCAAAACAATCTGCAATGGCTCCCGAAAGAATAGGCAACAGATAAAGCAGTGGTGTGATGGTACTCTTGATAACGCCAACGCTTTCCTTGGTAAAACCAAGTCCGCCTTCGTCAACGCTCATCACCAGATAAACCGATAAAACCGACATAACCCCGTAATACGAACCGCGTTCGAAAAACTCCATGACGATAACGGTCCAGAAGTTTTTTGGGAAAGAGCGTATCCCGCTGCCCTTGTTCTCTATTCCTTCCATAAGTATTTAAATATTAATTGCTAATTTTTAATGATTTACAACTTGCGAACCCTATTCCAACGTACAAGCTGCAAAACAATAAAAAAAACCTATGCAAAATGCAATATAACAAGCCGGTGGGTGAAAATTTATCCTTGCCTCTAGCTATTGGATGAGCCAGATTCAACGAGCAACTGAACAGTTGCCCGGCTGCGTTGCTCAAGTAGGATCAGCCTGTTATTCACAACTTTTTCAATGCAATCCTGGTCATAATTGCGGATGGTGATGAGCTCAAGGTGTTGGTTATATTTGACTTTATAGTCATGCTGCAGGGCTTCTATCAAAGAATTAAATCCGCTGTTTTCGCCGTCAATGCAAACGGAAAAGCTAATGGCAGAATTTTGCATCAGGTTGATACGTACCCGGAATTGAGAGAAAATCCCAAAAATCCCAAACAGGTTTTCCTCATTGATAAATGAAAAATCGCGGGGAGTAATGCTGATCAGGGTTTGATTGAATTTGAAAATAAACGAAGGAACCTGCTGATAAGCCTCATCATTATCGCTGATCACAGAACCCGGAAGTTCAGGTTCGGAAAATGATTTTATGATAAGCGGGATTTTCTTGTTTTGAAGCGGTTTAATGGTTTTGGGATGGATGATCTTTGCCCCGTAATACGCCAGTTCGATCGCGTCGCTGTAGCAGATCCGGTCAATTTTTATTGTTTCACTTAAAATCTGCGGATCGGCATTTAAAAGTCCGGGCACATCTTTCCATATCACAACTTCTTCAGCATCGAGGGCATAGGCAAAAATTGCAGCGGTATAGTCCGATCCTTCCCTCCCCAGTGTGGTGCTGTTGCCTTCCGGGTCAGACCCAATAAAACCCTCGGTGAGTATAAAAGGTGTATTCTCATTTATGAGGCCAAACGCGTTCCTGATGTTTTCAGAAGTTTCCGGCCATAACACCAGTGCATCGCGGTAGGAATTGTTTGTGCGAATAAGCTTACGCGCATCACAATGCGTATGCACATTGCCTGATTCCTGGAGAAAAGATGAAACGATGTTTCCGGAAAGCAGTTCACCAAAGGAAACAATCCTGTCGTAATAAAAATCGAATCCCCGCTTGTCATTTGATTTGATCAGTGAATCAATTTCCTGAAAGAGCAAATCAACCCGCGTAAATGCTTTGTGCCTGGGATCGGGAAATAATGAATGCAAAATATCAAGGTGGAATGAGCGGATAAAACCGAACTGCTTTTCCATGTGCCCGGTATTTCCATTAAAAGCATGTTCAGTGAGCGTTTCGAAGGCATTGGTCATTTTGCCCATTGCTGATACCACTACCACAAGTGGTTCTTGAATATACTTATTGAGTATGCTGGCCACATTGCGAACCGAATCCGCATCCTTTATCGAAGCCCCGCCAAATTTGAATATTTTCATACACATTCAATCAATAAAACAACCGTTATGGATCGAGACGGAATTTGAATTCCATCTCATGCGGTGCCGTGCTGTTGCCGCCAAAATAAGGGTAAAGCATTATTTTGAAAGGACTTTTAGCGGTTCTTTCAGCATTCAGTACTGTATTGTTAATGAGCACTCTGTAATTATTATCGGTAATGCTCACCGATCCGGTATTCCAGCCCATAGGCACCTCAACCATATCGCTGATAACGCGCTCACCATCAATATAACAATAGGAACAGAGGTAAATTGTGTTCTCAATGCATCGCCAGCCAATTCTTACGGAGTTTTTATGTTGGTTGAACCCATCGGAAATGCCAATGAGTTTGTTCCAGCCCGATTGGAATCCGGGAGCTTTTTCATCGTACAGCCATGATTGGTCCACAAAAATATTGAATTTAATCTGGCCACTGCCAACAAGTCGGATGCATCGGTTCGTAGCAGTGTGTTCGCCTTTCTTTATCGTGTGAACCCTGATTTTTTCGGCTTTCAGCAAATTGCACGCCGGACCGGATAGTGCGAATATTGCAAACGTTAAGAGGATGATTCCTTTATAGGATTTCATAATTGGGATGTTGGGTTAAGGTTCTTTGGCAAAAGTAAGGATATGTGATCCAACTCTGAAGCTTTTGCCGAAACAAACTGCGAACGCTAAAATAACATCAGGTATTTTGAGCATTGTCAACTGAGCATGAAATTTTTAATTGGTTCGCAAGGCAACAAAAACACTTAAGCGTTGTTCTAACCAAAATAATTCTTCACCGTAAGATACATCATAACAAACCGCTCCAATCTCTAAACCCTCTAAACTCCTAAACTTTCTAAAGCATCTAAGCGAGAAGATCTACAAATAAAACAGGCTATAAGCCATCATTCCCATCAAAAATATGAAAACACTTATTGAGTTCATTCACGAGAAGCAATACGAAATTCCTTACGCCACAGGCGAATTTACACGCTTGCTCAATGACCTGACTATTGCCGCAAAAATTGTTAACCGCGAAGTTAATAAAGCCGGCCTGGCTGATATTCTTGGCGAGTCCGGCATAAGCAATGTACAGGGCGAAGACCAGAAAAAACTGGATGTTTTTGCCGATCAGCATTTTATTAAGGCATTGAAAAACGGCGGGCAATGCTGCGCCATCGTTTCCGAAGAACTGGATGAGCCGGTGATTTTCGATGATCAGTTTTCAATGAACGGCAAGTACGTAGTCGCCATTGATCCTTTGGACGGCTCAAGCAATATTGAAGTGAACGTACCCATCGGCACCATTTTCTCGATTTACAAGCGTCTCTCGCCTCCGGGAACCAAAGCAACCCTTGAAGACTTGTTGCAACCCGGCAAAAATCAACTTGCCGCTGGTTACATAACTTACGGTTCGTCAACCATGATGGTTTACACAAGCGGCAATGGAGTGAACGGTTTCACCTACGATCCATCAGTTGGCTTATTCCTGCTTTCGCATCCCAACATAAAAATTCCTGAAACTGGCTCGATGTACTCAATCAATGAAGCCAATTATATATACTTCCCCGAGGGCGTTAAAAAATACATCAACTATTGCCAGGAGCACGATAAAACTACCAACCGGCCTTATTCCACCCGCTATATCGGCTCGTTGGTTGCCGATTTTCATCGCAATATGATCCGCGGTGGCATTTACATTTACCCTGGAACCGCCAAAAATCCTGATGGCAAGTTGAGGTTGCTGTACGAATGCAATCCGATAGCCATGATTGCTGAAGAAGCCGGCGGAAAAGCTACCGATGGTTTCACCCGCATCCTTGATCTGAAGCCTCAGAAACTGCATCAACGGGTGCCATTTTTTACCGGTTCTTCCGTGATGATTGACAAAGCCATGGAGCACATGAGCCTTTATTCCGATAATTCCGGCAGGGTGAAAGGAGTTTATTGCGATAATTGCCGCAAGCCATTGCAGTAAAGCTTGAGGGATGAGTTGGCAGCCCGCCCGGCTGAACACCGTTCGGACGGGTTGGTAAAAAAAATCCAAAGAACAAAATCCAAAATCCAAATAGCTGCCATTTGTAGATTTCTGAATCTTTAATCTGGAATTTTGAATTAATAATTCCATCACTCCATTAATTAACCAATTAACTAATTGACTACTAAACCACTGCATCACAACATCACAGCATCAGTTAAAACTCAGCTTGAATTGTGTAGCGGGTTTTTTTGAAGTCCGGTGGATAAATTTTCCAATGCCGAATCCTATGGCTGCGCCGATCAGCACATCAGAAGGCCAGTGGTCGCCATGCTGAATCCTTGACAGCGATGCCAGTGTTGCCAGTGAGTAACAAAGCGCCGGAACCCAAATCGTTTCATTATATTCTGTAGCAATTACCGTAGCCATTGCAAATGAAAGCAATGAATGCGCCGATGGAAATGCATCGTATTCCCATTTCCCAAACACCCCATCCCAATGGGTAGAATTTGGCGGATCGAAATGTGAAGGACGGGCACGTTGCAGGAAGTATTTCATGGCAAAAGCTGTTCCTACTCCGTATCCATAAGCTTTTACAACAGCAAGCGCTGTACCTGCTGATCGTTCATCTCCACCGAAATACATTGTGCCAACTACAGGAATAACCCATAAACCAACGCCCAATGGATCGAGAAACCACTTATCAATACCAACAAGCAGCTCGGAATCCTTTTTGATAAAGAAATTTCGAACCTCAGGATCATAGAAGTAAAGCCCGGCACCTGCAGCCGTGATCGCTGTTGCGGATATATATTGATAGCGATTCCACTTTAACGGACGAACCAGGAAATCATCGAGATCGGTAAAGTAAGACCCGATATAAGCGCCGCCTGGCGATGTGTATTTAAATTGCCCTTCCCTGTTTGGCTGTGCTTGCGAAGCCGTAATACAAAAAGCAAACACGATCCCTAGGAGGAATAATATCTTGATTGAAGAAAGAAATTTTGTTCTCTTAATTTCCCGGGATATTGAATTCATCGGATTTTCGCACCCAGTTCTTTTTCAAACACTTTTACCAGCTTATTTATGAATGCATCAATTTCCTGGTCTTTGAGTGTTTTGCTGTCATCGCGCAGTATGAAGCTAATGGCGTATGATTTTTTACCCTGCTCAATGCGGTCGCCTTCATAAATGTCGAACAAGCTTACATTTCGTAGCAGTTGCCCGCCATTTTTAATGGCAAGATTTTCGATTTCGCCAAATTTGATGTGCATGTCGAGAAGCAAAGCCAGGTCGCGACGAACTTCCGGAAAACGAGGTATTTCACTATACCTGATGCCAGGGTGCTTTGCCAAAAACTGCATGCACAAATCCCAGTCAACCTCAGCATAAAATACTTCCTGTTTGATGTCGAACTGGTTCAGGATATTATCCCTGAGCCTGCCTAACACGGCTAACTGTTTTCCTTCAAAAGTGAGGGTCTGGCCAAAATCAAGAATGCCGAAATCAGTTTCGATGGAATGGCTAATTCCAGCATTTAATCCAATCCGGTTCAAAATTGTGTGAACCATGGCCTTGAGTGTGAAAAAATCAGTTTTCTCTTCTTTGGTGTACCATGATTCAGGATGTTTCTGGCCAGTAAGGAACAATGAAAGTTTCCAGTGTTCATTGTATTTATCGAGCCTGTTTTCATTGTGTGCTTTTCCGGCATCTCTTGTGTATTCCGCTCCGAACTCAAACAGTTTCATATCGGAAACCTTGCGGTTAAGGTTAAACAGAATTGTTTCCAAACCGCCAACCAACAAGGTTTGCCGCATAATATCAAGGTCGCGGCTGATAGGGTTCAGAATATGAACATGTTTGTTTTTATCAATAAAAGGCAGGGTCTGATCATAAGTGGATTTTGTAAGCGAATTGCACATGATTTCATAAAAACCATTGCTCACTAAATAATCTGAAACTGTGTTTCTGTGTTTCAGACGATCTGGTTTTTCTGACAAAGAAATGGAGGAACGCAGCGATGAATCAAAGGCAATGTTGTTATAGCCGTAAATGCGAAGAATTTCTTCAATCACGTCGGCTTCGCGCTGCACATCAGTTTTAAAAGTTGGAACAGCCACCAGCATACCCTTTTCATCATGATGCGTAATTATCATGCCCAGCCAGTTCAAGATGCCATGAATTATTTCATGTTCAATTTTTTTGCCGATCAAACGATCAATATTATGATAGGTCATATCAACCTGAGCCGGAACAATGGTTTCGGGATATACATCCTCCACGTCGGAAGATATGTTTCCGCCGGCGATTTCCTGAATGAGCAGTGCAGCCCTTTTCATTGCATAAACGGTGATGTTGGGATCGGTACCGCGTTCGAACCGGAACGAAGCATCGGTTTTGAGGCCATGTTGTTTTGATGTTTTTCGAACACTCACCGGGTTGAAATACGCGCTCTCAATAAATACATTGCGGGTTTTTTCAGTAACGCCCGACTTGATGCCGCCAAATACCCCCGCGATGCACATGCCGTCCTTTGCATTACAAATCATCAGATCGCCAGCGGTGAGTTTGCGTTCAACCTCATCTAGGGTTGTAAATGCAGTTCCTTCAGGCAATTGTTTGACCACCACTTTGTTTCCGGTGATATAATCAGTGTCGAAAGCATGGAGTGGCTGTCCCAGTTCGAAAAGCACAAAATTGGTGACATCAACCACGTTGTTGATGGGTCTCACACCAATAGATTTCAGAAAATCTTTCAACCAGGCCGGTGATTCTTCAACTGTAATTCCGCTTATTGTTATTCCGGAATATCTTGGGCAGGCTTTGGGGTCATCAACAATCACATCAATATGATGATCGCGGTTGTCCACCTTGAAATTGCCAATATCAGGAAGTTTCAAACTGATATGTTTTTCCGGCTCATTGAAATGCATGGCATTCCATGCTGCAACCAGGTCGCGGGCAACGCCGATATGCGAAGCGGCATCTGAACGGTTTGGGGTCAGACCAATTTCGAGAATGGTATCGGTATAAATATCAAAATAGTTGGCTGCCAGCGTGCCGGTAACAACGTCATCAGGCAAAACCATAATACCTTCGTGCGAGGTGCCCAACCCGAGTTCGTCTTCGGCACAAATCATTCCCTCAGATGTTTCACCCCTGATTTTGCTCTTTTTGATCACGAAGGAGTTGTCACCCATTGCTAGCGTTGTTCCTTCGGGTGCAACCAGCACTTTTTGTCCGGCAGCCACGTTGGGAGCGCCGCAAACTATATCAAGCAAACGATCGCCACCAATGTCTACCTGGGTCAGACTAAGTTTATCGGCATTGGGATGTTTTATGCAGGTTTTTACCTCTCCGATCACAATGCCTTTCAAACCGCCTTTAATATTCTCAAATGTTTCAATAGCTTCAACCTCGAGGCCGCAGTCGGTCAATATTTTGGCAATGGTTTCAGGGTTTGCGTCAATTCCGGTGTAGGCTTTGAGCCTGTTGCACGATACTTTCATCCAGATAAATTGTTGATGTTTTTTGAAGTGGACAAAAGTAGTGAAAATGTGTTGAGGTGTTAAGTAGTCTTTTCACAACCTTCATGTCCGGGCATTCATAAGGCTAAAGGTTCGGACGAAAGGAACAATAAGGTTTTCCTCCCTGCCTGAATATTGATCAGGTCTCCGGGTCCAACCTGCAAATAAAGCTAGTGTTATGCGTTTTGCGCCCGGGCAGATTAAATCAAAAAAACCAGTGTTTAAACCGAAGCTGGAAATAGCAATTCCCTTCTATTTGAAGCAGGTTTAGGATTGCCAACAGTTCGGATCTCATCTGAACGCGTGAAAACGAATACCTGCCCATTTTGCAGAATTTGTACTTTGCTGCAATGACTTAAATGAAAAAATTTATATGGATCACCAATGGTGAATAAAGTTTTATCTGATAGCGAAAACAAACCCTTACACTCTGTATTGCCTTCCGGGCCATAGCGTGCGATTGCATACAGCTCCCCCTCTTTGATAATATGAAACCATGAACCCGCTCCTTCTCCGCTGATCCACTGGGCATTTTCGGGGATGGCCGGATGTCGGGGTGGAGCCGGTAAAGTGCTTTTTAACTGATCCTTCGAAAGTTTTTTCGAGAAATCCACGCCAATGGTTTTAGCCAAAGCAGATATTACCGTTTTGCTTTTCAATGAGTTTACATTGTTCAATGTGGTTGGGGTCAGGGGAACAAAATACTTAAGGCGAATGGTTTGGTGCCAGACGGGTTTACCGGCTACAATTGCATCGTTGACAAAACGTGAGCAATTGCTTCCGCCCCTCACAAAAGGCCCGTAAGGCAGAGGACTGGAAACCTGGAGATGTAAAGCTTTTTGCAAGGCAAACTCAAAATTTATGCGACAATACGAAGCATAAAGTTTGCCGTCGCCATGGCAGGATTTATTTTGTTGTAGTTCATCCAGAATTTCACTGAAGTTTTCAATCCGGGTTCCATCATCTGAAATCCGGGGAATGGTTTTCACTGCAAGATCATGATCGGTTGCTGCACTTCTCACTCTTCCAAAATTAAAAGGGGAATGATATCTGCCAAAATCGAAATAATGACATTTGGGTTCATTATCATTGATCAAAACCAGGGCGGCATGTCCGGCTTTGTACAACCAGTTTTTATTGATTCCGAGCCACCGCATCGGTTTATCATACCAGGAATTAGGCTGTTTGCAAAGTGTTTCGGGCCAGGCCAGTGCAATGGCAAAACCGGTATGTTTGTCCTCTTCTTTTCTCATGCAGTAACCAGGTTCTCTTCCAACACTTTTGCTACAGAATTCAGACGATTGAAGAATAAATCAATATCTGATTTTTCCAGTTCTCCATTTGCGGTGATCAGGCGGATGGTCAGATTTTTTCCGATGTATCCGTAATTGACAATGGTATGGCCTGTTTTTCTGAGCGTTTCGCGCAATTGCAGGTTAAAATCATTCAGGTCAATATCCCTCTCAGGAATGTAACGGAAGCAAATGGCAAACGACTGCCGTGGCGCCATCAATTCCAGCCTGGGATTATCCTGAACCAATTTATCGGCATAAGCTGCCATATCCATCAGGTTGTCAATGCGTTGCTGATAACCTTTCAGTCCGAAATATTTCCATGCGAACCAAAGTTTTACAGCATCTACCCTACGCCCGCATTGAATGGATTTTTTGCCTAGGTCTTCAATCTCTTCAATATCATGAAAAATATAATCTGTATTCAGATCGGTGAGGTTATATTGTAAGGTTCCTTTTTGTTTAAGCAGGATGACTGAACAAATCAAAGGAATATTCATCAGTTTATGAGGGTTCCACGCAAAGGAATCAGTTTTTTCAAGGCCTTTCATCATATGGCGGTGCTTTTCGCTCAAAATGAGTGAACCGCCAAAAGAGCCGTCGGCATGCAGCCAGATATTGTGTTTTTGGCAAATTGCAGCTATTTCATCAATGGGGTCGTAAGCGCCCAGCAAAGTTGTGGCGGTGGTGGCCACAGTAAAAAATGGCTTTTCACCACGGGCAATGGAAGCCTTAATGGCTTTTTCCAGTTCATCTGGAATCATTCTCCCACTATCATCGGCTTTTACTTTAATAACACTTTTCGATCCGATACCCAGCACATTGGCAGCAGTTTCGATTGAGTAATGCGCCTGCTCATTGATAAAGGCAGTTAGTTTTTGTTGGCGGTCGTAACCTTCAAAACGGCTTTCGGGGATCGCACGGTTGCGAGCCGACAACATGGCTACCAGATTCGCATTGCTTCCGCCGCTAACGAAAAGCCCATCGCCATTTTCATAACCGGCATATTGGTTCATCAAGCTGATCATGGATTTTTCAATTTCCGTAGCAACAGGTGCCACCTCGTAGGTGTACATTGAAGTATTGGCCAATGTAGTTAACATATCGCCGATAAAAGCCGGGAAATTGAAGCCGGAATAAAGCTGGTTAAGGAATTGTTTGTTACCGGTTCTTACCGAATAGTTCAGGTACTGATCAACCAGTTCGAGGAATTCGTTTTGATCAACGCCGGAATCTTCGATCTGCATATTGATAAGGCTTACCAGCTCGGCAGGGCTTTTATAATTTACCACCGGTTTCTGGTTGTCGGCATTACTTTCGATGTACCGGTGGATTTTTTCAAAAACTTCGCTAAGAATGATCTGCTCGTTCATTGTTTGTTTCTGTTTCAGATTAATGTGGGCGAAACGGGGCAAAGATAAAAACTGCAGGGAGATTTGCCCGGCTGTCGGGTGTCAGTTCATTTTGCTCAGGGCATCAAGTATTTCGCTTACTGTGCTGCGTTTCTTGTAATCGGGATCGAAATGCCGCCAGGCTATTTTCCCGTCTTGTCCGATCACAAATGTGGCCGGTATGGGCAAACGCTGAGAATCATCGGAGTGGGCTTCTTTCAGGTTTGCGCCCAAAAATGTGTTATACATAGTTCTATCCATACCACCTGGTGTGAAAGTCACATCATAAGCATCTGAAATCCGGTAACCTTCATCGTAGAGTATAGTAAAATCTGCGCCGGTTTTTTCTGTTGTTTTGGCAAGTAGTTCAGGCTTTTCGGGTGAGATAGCTATAACCTTAGCACCCATATTCTGGATGTACTGAAGTGAATCCTGCAATACGCCCAGATGTTTGTTGCAAACCGGGCACCAATGACCACGATAAAATACCAGTACCACCGGGCCTTCTGTCAGGGCATCCTTTAAGGAAAAATTGTTTCCGTTTATAACAGTAGCTATGAAATCAGGTGCATTAACACCTGCTTCCAGGCCTTTTGCTTCTTTTGCACTCCTGGTGTTTTGTGTCATGATTGGATTAGTGAAAATGAGAAATGTTAAGATGGTTACGATAATTGGTAAGTTATTCATTACAATTTGATTTGGTTTGACTTAACAGACGGGGTGTTGGTATAAACCTGACAAGCTCGTAGCAAAAAAACCGCAAGAGTGCTCAAATCCTTTCCCTGGGATCAAAGCCTGTTATCCTTTATTCTATAACACCGATTCCAGTACTTCTACCAACTCTTCGCGGTGGATTTCGCCGCGATGTTCAAAGTATAATTCGCCGTCACGGTAAAGCGCAAGATAAGGAACCGATACAAGTTTCATTTCCCGCATCAGTTGCTTGCTGGCATCGGCGTTGACTTTTACGATGGGTAAACGTCCGTGGTATTCTACCTTGAGGCTGTCAATCATGGGCATCATTTTGCGGCAGGGGCCGCACCAGGGCGCATAAAAATCCACAAAAACAATGGGTTCGGAAGCCAGGAGTTGTGCAAAATCAGCAGGTTCGAATTTGTCGTCGGTATCGGGTTGCGCATCGGGATCTGTAATAACCGGCAAGCGTGCCAATTCCCATTCCATGATTCCGTGCTGCAGATTGTAAACGCTGGTATAGCCATTCCTGATCAGGAAGCTTGCAGCACGGTCGCTGCGATAGCCGGTATTGCAATAAAGATAGATGGGCTGATCCTTGGGCAAAAGCAGCAGCCTGTTCCTGAAATCCAGGGCATAATAGTTCAGTTGTCCGGAATTTTCTATATGGCCGTTCTTGAATTCCCGTTGGGTTCGCACATCAAGCAACACACCGGGCTTGGTTCGGACAAGCTTATCAAAATCTTTCGAATTGAGTTGTACTGCCTCAGGGTTTTTCTGGGCACAAGAAGTTAATGTGAAAATAACTACGATGAAAATTTGAAGAAAACGTAGGATCATGGTGAAAGAACAATTGCAGGGAGTTGTAAGTTTACGAAACCATTTTTATCGCCGATTTTATTTTCTCAAGAGCAGACTCATTATTAACACGTTCATAAAAGGGTTTAACCAGAATTAAGTAATCAACCAGTGTGTCAGGATCAATCTGATCAAAGTACTGTTCACCTCTGATCAGTTCTTTGCTGATGTTCAGATAGGCTTCGCCGTGGGTATAGAAAAGCTTGTTGTGCTCAGGAGCATATATTTCTGCCATTGATTCATTGCCTGAAGAATCCGAATCAGATCCATAAATATGCAGGGTCAGAAAATCGCAGGACCCCGAATTTCCCATAATATGAATGAAATCGCCGCAAACATCAGCTATCTGGCCGGTTTCAAAATAATCCTTTCTTTTCATCTTCAACATCGCGTTTTCGTTCTCATAAATGCGGTGCGTAGCCTTTCCCATAAAATAAACGCAACCCCATTCGGTGGCTCCGTGATTATGAATGGAAGTGAAGTCGTTCTTACGCCACGACATTAAAAGAATTTTGAATCTGTTGCTGTTAAAAAGTAATCGCCGTCCGTAACTCTCATTGGCAGGGTATACGAAGTTCCGGAAACTACTGAAATCCTTTTCTGCTACTCCAGAATTTGCAACAATTTCATTCAGAACACGATTATCGGGATTCCGGGTTTTTTCAAGTGAATCAATTATGTTTTTTATTGAATCTGGCAGAAACGCTTCCATGGTTTTTGTGCAGGTCATTCTCAAATCTCCAAATGATATTTTGCGCCAAAGATATTAATTTAAAAATTCCAGTATCTTAAATCAGTGGTTAACAATATCTTTAATACTATAGTTCGATTGATTCCACAATGTATTGCCTGGTTTGTTCATCGATCCCGGATAATTCAACACGTGTTATCTGTGGGAACCAAAAGCTTCCATTTTCAATCTGAACAAAAATGCGTGTTAATGCGAATTTCCTGTTTTCGAAGCTAGTGTACACATTATACCTTCCCTGATCACTTTTTTGTATCGAAAACGTGCGACTGGGATAGGATACAAATTGAAAAACAGCTTTTTGCGATGATATTTCCAGATATTTGATACCATAGGCATATTTATTTTGAACCCATGTTAGCGGTTCACGGCGGCCACCTTCGGTATGCCTGATCCAATAAATATCTACTGGATTTTCAGCCACAAGGTTGCCTTCGCAATCCAAACTCGCGACATAATGAATCTCGTTCGCATCTCTGCTCCTCCCGATCTGAAATAGCGCAGAGGAATTATCCGGCTCTTTTGCAGGCAACATCCAGGGATAAAATCCTGTGATGAAGATGAGCAGACTAAGAATCATTTGCGGTTTCATTTCTATTTAAGCATTAGCAGTTATTAAAACAAAAAGGGAACTACCCGCTGAAGGGTTTTTCCCTCTTTTCTCCAGTATTTAATACTCAGCTACCAGGCTTACTTCAACAGTTTTTGCAATGTTGCTCGATGGTTTTCCTTTTACGAACTCAATTCCGTAATCGGCCAGGGTAATGTTAAAAGTACTTTTAGCTTCAACTTTGCCCCCTTTCACGGTAATGCTTCCTTTTTCGGTGATTTTCTTGGTTACTCCTTTTAAGGTCATATCTCCCTCAACCACGGCTTCGTAGGTGCCATCTGTTGAAAAATCAACCTTGTCAATATTAGTGATTTTGCCCACAAGGCGGGCATCCGGAAAGCTTTTGGTATCAAGAAAGTTTTCCTGGTTGAAGTGCTTTTGCATCAATGCTTTCTCAAATTCAAAGCCCTGCATGGGGACAACAAAAGCGATGTTGCCACTTTCAATGTTAATGGTACTTGTTGCGGAATAATTATTGGCTTCAATATCTTCAGCCGGTGTGGTAGAGAAAAATTTGATATGAGATTTACTACTCACCATCCGGGAGTTTGTCTGGCCGGTCAGATTAATGGCCATCATCATGATCATTGCGCTGATAAGGATTCTTTTGATTGTCATAGTTTTAAAGATTAAAGGTTAATTTGTTGATTAGTTAATTGGTTGATTGGAGTGATGGAGTATTGGGGTTTTGGGGTAACTTACGGCTTCCGACTTCGGACTTCCGGCTTCCGGCTTCCATCTTCCTACCGCACCACATCGCTTTTCTCCACCACTGCATTCAGATACATTTCGAGGTCGGGATCGTAGGAGGCGCCGGAACGGATCACTCCTTTAATGGTAACCTTCTGGCCTTTTTGCAGCATTTCGGCATTGGCATTGGTAGTGGGCATAAAAGTGAAGTTGACGCCGGCTTTATCGCCGTTTTCTTTGAGTTCAACTACTTTGTTGCCCTGGAAATCATTGCTAATGCGGGCTACGGTTCCGGTTACTTCCAGAATTTTGGAATTCCCGTCTTCTGCAAGGTATTTGGTGTTTGCGTCAATACGGTCGGCCAGGTATTCAATAACGAGTTCAGAGGCCGTAAGATGGAAATCTGTTTTGGTTTTTTGCACATCGCGGTGTGGCATAAAAAACATGTAAAGGCCGATGCTTCCTCCTATGATGATACCTGCAACTACAAGTATCAGTGAGATTATCAGGAGTTTTTTCTTTTTCATTGTTTCCAGTTTCGGAATGAATTTGTTTATCATTTTCGCCATAACAGACGCAGAAAAATGGGCAACCTGACAAGCATCAGGTTTTATTTTTAGCCCTAATAAAATCCAGTTACAACTGATGATTATTTAACACTGATACACTATGCTATCAGTAACACTTTTAAAACAACAAACTCGACCCGATATACAAACCTCCCGGCCCATCCTGGCCATTCACAGGCACACCATAATTCACCGTAATGATATTGTTGCGGTTGAAAACAATGTAAAGCCCCGTGCCAAAAGTGTGATGGATTTTTTGATTTGCATTGCCGAAGAAAAAATCCCTTAAATCAACGGGAACTTCAGCCAGGTTGGTTTGATAGGCTTGGGTAACAAAAGCATTGTCGTAAAACACCGACAGACTCACATAAAAATACTGCCCCAGTAAGTGAAAGTCGCTGATCTTGAATTTTGTTTCAAAATTCCCTGCCAGAAATCCGTCTGACACAATGCGGTTTCTTAATGCGCCACGCAAGTTAAAAGCACCACCCAGACCGTCCTGGCTCAGGCGGCTGTCGAAATATGTGGGCAGCATATAAAAAGGAATATCACCAGAGAGTTTTTGCTGGCTGCTTGCCCTGAATGAAAAGGTAATCCGCTCGTTCATGGTGCTGGCATGTTGCCTGTAAGTAAGCACTAATTTTGAAAAATCTGCATCACTCATAAAACCGGGAGAATAAATGAACATGGCTTCCACCCAGATGCCATCGGTGCAAAAGCAGTGCTCGTTGCGGGTGTCGTAGATCAGGCCGAAGTTTATCAGGTTAATGTTCCCGCCCCTGCTTTCTTCTGGTTTTATGATGTTCCAGATTTTATAGTTTTCGAACAAAGAGGTTCCGTATTGTTCTGAACCGGCATCTTTCTCCATCGCCGGACTGATGCTAAAACGGTTGTGTGTAAAGCCGGTAAGCAACCGAATCTTATCATCAATCAGGTTTTTTTGCAAATCGGCACGCAGGCGAAGCAAATCGCGCTCGTGAGCGTAAAAGAATTTGCCGGCAAAATCAGGGTTTGAATGATTGGTAAGGGCAGGATGATACATGGCATTCAGGCCATTGAAACCAAAGAAATCCATTTTTTTATCCTTCAGGTAGCTGGCTTCAAGGATCAGGGTTGCATTTTTGATGAGGCTTTTGCTTTCGAAAACGGCCTGGGCATTTAATGTACCTCTGGTAGTATTGGTGAGTTTTATGTAGAGATACTGATCAAAAAGTGGCAGCTTTTGATGGCTGCCATGATCAAACAAGTT
This sequence comes from Bacteroidales bacterium, assembly GCA_014860575.1. Lineage (NCBI taxonomy): Bacteria > Pseudomonadati > Bacteroidota > Bacteroidia > Bacteroidales > Bacteroidales bacterium. The sequence continues at coordinate 1,558 of JACZJK010000047.1, read as the reverse complement.
AAAAACAGCGCCGTACTTAAAGCCCAGGTCGGAGTCGAAAGCTGCTGCGGGGATTATTCCCCAGGTAAAGCGTTTATAATCCTGCTTTTCATCTATCTGAAGACTTCCTGGTTCAGCCGCTAAAACACTGAAGGGTAGTACCAAAAAGCATATCAGGCAGATTTTTCTCATTTCAGATTTCAGTTGAAAAGTTTTAATTGATCCGGTCTCAGCCAGTAGTTGTTAAATATTAATTGTCACCCATAAAAAAGGCCATTCCATTTTCTGAAACAGCCTTCCAAACCAAAAACTCAATTATTTCAATAAGTACTGTTATTTGCGAGCTGTAACTTCTTTCCCAAGCCCCAGGAACTTATCCGGGCTATGATATCCTGTTGTTCTGGCAACAACAGCGCCGGTGTGGTCAACGAACAGCAGCGTAGGATATCCTTTGATGGCATATTGGCGGGCCAGCTCGCGGCCTTCACCCTTTTCTCCGTCAAGCGCCAGGTTGATAAAATTGGCGTTGTAAAATTCACCTACTGCTTCATCCGGAAACGTATTTGCCTTGAGTTTTTTGCAGGGACCACACCAGGTTGCATAAATGTCGAGGAAAACAAGTTTATTTTCCTTTTTGGCGAGTTTCAGGGCTTCGGCCCAGCTTCCCTCATAAAATTGTATGCCTTGCACTGTTTCAGTAGGATTTCCGCCGGCAGGTTCAGTTGCGATTGAAATAGTTACGGCTGATAGCATGGCAACTATGAATGTGATGATTGTTTTCATTTTTTTGTTTTAGTTTTTTGAGATTGTTCTTTGCTTACAACATTATAGACGTTGCAGGATTAAATTCCTGACAAATGGGATAAATAAAGTCCAATTAACTTTGATCCCCGAATAAACTAATCAGTTTTTGGGAAAGCCCCGGATTAATAATGGCACCAAAGAGCAATCCAAAGAAGAAAGCCTGCTGAAGGATTCGAAAACACCCCTGACTAACGCTTAAAAATATCCAATCGAAACAGTATCCCGGACTTTATCATTAGAACCGGGAGCCAGCCAATCAACCTTCCAAAAATCCAAGACTCCCCGTTTAACAGCAGGGAACTCACTGGAATAAAGTGTTTCTACATCACCGAATAACTGTATCACTGCATCATAACCTAATACTCATACCCCCCAACTTCATCCGCACTGGTTTCAACCCCAAGCGCCAACACAATGCGGTTCACAAAATTGAAATAGGAAATTACGAGTATGGCATCCAGTATGGCCGGATCGGATAAGCCTTGTTTTTTTAGGTCTGAAGTAAAATCAGTTTTCTCATGCCTTTGCGGTTCGAGCGTAAGCCGCCGGGCAAACCGGCAAAGCGCAGTTTCCCGCTCACTAAGTATATTGAAATCAGTATAATTAAGAATAGCCTGGATTTTCGGCTCATCCTTCCTGACTTGTGACGCTTCGCGAAATTAGTGCGGTTTTATTTTGCAACATGCTGAATATGAATGATAAAATAACCATAAAATTGATTTTTACCGCACTAACGCCTATTTTTGTGCCATGCTTAGGATCAGAAAGGTTAAGA